>NZ_JBHXEM010000184.1:0-13625 GCF_042724755.1 Kitasatospora sp. NPDC127067
TCCGGCCCCACCGTCAGCACCGTCACCTCGGCGCCCTCGTTCGCCTCCGCGATCCGCAGCGCCTGCTCCACGCCGTACTCGTCCAGCTCCGACAGGAGGCCGTCCACACCCTCCCGGTCGGTGGTGTGGTCGTCCGCGAAACGACGGTCACCCGTCGCGTCCGGGACGTGCTTCACACAGACGACGATCCTCAAGCTCATGAGTGGTTCTCCTGTCACGGGTGCACGGGTGCACTGGATCCATGGCCTCAGGCATGCCGAGGGTACTGAGTGCCAAGTCCGGCCCGGCGCGGCCCGCGCACCGCAAGCACCACCTGGACCGGCATACCGTGTCGGCTCTCTTCGACTGGCGTCAGAGGCTCCACGGAGAGAATACGGCACTCAGTACCCCTCGTAAAGGAACTCAGTACCCTTCCCGGCTCCGGGGGCCGGGCGGCGGCGCGGGAAGCGGACACAAGGTTTCCGCAAGCACCGACCAGATCGCGTCATGGAATCCGCCAGACGCCCCGGGGAGCATCGACCCCGGGGCCCGCGAACGGCCCCGAACCTGGGATCAAGGAGGGGGAGAAGGATGACCTTGGTGCACGGGGAACAGGACATCACCACGACGGACGGAACGCGACGGACGCCGGCGCCCTGGAGCAACAACGGGCCCTGGGAAACCCTGCGGGACCGCAAGGAGGTGCTCGTGGTCGCACAGACCATGGTGTACGCCAAGCGGCTGCACGACTTCTACTCGCTGCTCGCCCCGGACCTGCGGGTCCACGTGCAGTTCACGGTGGCACCGCACATGTTCAACGGGGGCGCCGCGGAGATCCTCCGGGCGCTGGGCGGCACCGTACTGCCGTGGGAGCAGGCGGTCCGGCGCGAGTTCGACCTGATCCTGGCCGCCGGCTCCCAGGGGATCGAGCAGTTGCACGGCCCGGTCGTCCGGCTGCCGCACGGGGCCGGCAACATCAAGCTGGCCCGGCACAGCGCCCCGGACGGCGAGCGGGCGGCCATCGGGCTCGGCCGGGACTACCTCTACTGGGAGGGACGGCTCGTCCCCACCTCGTTCGCCCTGGCCCACGAGGAGGAACTGCTCGAACTCCGGCGCGGCTGCCCGGACGCCCTGCCGATCGCCGAAGTGGTCGGCGACCCGTGCTACGACCGCATCTCCGCGGCACTGCCGCACCGGGAGGACCACCGGAGCGCCCTGGGGCTGCGGCCGGACGAGAAGCTGGTGCTGGTCTCCTCCACCTGGGGCGACGGCTCGCTCTTCACCCGGCTCGACGCCGTGCTGCCCAGACTGACCTCGGAACTGCCCCGGCACGGCTACCGGGCCGTCCTGCTGCCCCACCCCAACATCGCGGCCCAGCACTCGGCCTACGCGGTGCGCTCCTGGGCGAAGGCCACCACCCGGGGAGCCGTCACGGTGATCCCGCCCGAGACGGACTGGCGGCCGCTGCTGGTCGCCGCCGACTTCGTCATCGGGGACCACGGCTCGGTCACCCTGTACGGCGCGATGACCGGCGTCCCCGTCCTGCTGGCCGAGTACCCGCACCGGCACGTCAACCCGCGCTCGCCGGCCGCGCAGCTCGCCCGGACCGCCCCCGCGCTCGCCCCCGGACACCCGCTCACCGGCCAACTCGCCTACGCCGCCGAGCAGTACCGCCCGGAGGACTACGCGGCCATCGCCGACCGGATCAGCTCCGAACCGGGCCGCTTCGACCGCAACGCCCGCCGGCTGCTGTACCGCGTCCTCGGGCTCGGCCAGCCGGCTCACACCCCGGATCCGGAACCGCTCCCGCTGCCCGAACCGCTGGACGCGATCGCGGCGGCCGACGCGCGGCGGGCCGGATGACCGCCGCGCTGCACACGGTGCGCCTGGCGCCGGTCCGCCCCGGCGCGCGCGACGGCTCGGCAACCGCGCTGTTCGAGGCCCGGGTGACGTCCACCGCCGGTGTCCGCCACGGGCTGCTGGCCGCCGACCCGGCGGCCACGACGGCGGCGGAGCGGCCGGGGCCCGGGTTCGTGGACGAGCACCTCGTGCTCGACCTCACCGAGCCCGGCGGCCTGCGCTGGCGCCGGCACGCCGACGTGCTGCACCTCGGTCCCGTTCCGGCGGCGGACGCCCACGCACGGCTCGCGGGACTGCTCTCCGCGCACCCCGGGTGTGCGGTGGCCACGGCCGAACACCGTCCGGGAGCGGTGCTGGTGCTCGCCCGGACCGGGGAACGGCTCGTCCTGCGGGCCTCCGGTCCGGGCGGCGGGCCCGTCCCGCCGCCGGCCCTCGGCTCGCTGGCGCACGCCTGGCTGGCGGCCGGACGGACGCTGGACGAACTCGACCGGGTCAGCGCCGCCGGGTGCCGCACCCCGGGCTCCGGGTGGAACCGGCTCACGCCTCCGGTTCGCCCGGACAGGGAGTGACGGCGCCGTCCACACCGTACGCGGCGAGGCGGTCGGCCAGTCTGGCCGCCTCGGCCGCGGCACCGACCTCCTGGTACCGGGCCCTGGACTGCTCGAACCGGGCCCGCGCCGCGTCCGGTCGGCCGCGCAGCTCCTCGACCTGCCCGGCGAACTCCAGCGTCCGCGCCTCCCAGTGCGCGGACAGCCGGGCCCGGAACCCCGCCAGAGCCTCCTCCAGATGGGCCTCGGCACGCTCGTACGCACCCAGCCGGCCGTGCGCCAGGCCCAGGAAGGCCGTCGCGCGGGCCGCCTCGTAGTCGTCCTCGATCGAGGCCAGCTCGCGGCCCGCCCGCTCGACGGGCTCCACCGCCTCGGCCGCCCGGCCGGCCAGCAGCAGCACCTCGCCGTACGCCAGCCGGGCCAGCGCCGAACCGCGCAGGTAGTCCTCGGCCTCGCGGAGCCGGACCACCTCGTGCAGGCACTCGGCGGCCGCGTCCAGCCGGCCGGCCATCCGGTGGGTCTGGCTGAGCCCGTACAGCGCGTCCGCCTGCACCAGCGGACGGCCCAGCTCCCGGGCGAGGACGAGGGCTTCGCTGAACCAGCGCGCCGCCTCCTCCCCCTCCCCCGCGTTCCGCAGTCCGTTCCCGCCGTCGGTCAGCATCCGCAGCTCGCCGCTGCGGGAACCGGCCGCCCGGGCCGCGTCCAGGCCGATCCGGGTGGCCTCGACCCACAGCCGGGCCGGGCGCAGCCGCAGGAACAACGGCCACATGGCGTCCGCGAGTTGCCACGCCGCCGCGGGGCGGTCCAGTTCCCCGCACCAGCGCAGGACGCCCGCCAGCCGGTCGCGTTCCGCGTCGTACCACTCCAGGGCCGGGACGTCGCCCCCGAACTCCCGGGCCGGATGGACGGGGCGGCTGCGGTAGTCGCGGGCGAGGGTGCGGTGGGTCGGCGAGACGACCGCCTCGGCGGCCGTGGCCGAGGCGAGGTACCAGTCGACGAGCCGGTCCAGCGCGGCCCCGGTGGACCCGGCCGCCCGGACCCGCGCCCCGTGCGCCCGGGCGTGCAGCCGCACCAGGTCGTGGAAGCGGAACCGCTCCGGCCCGGTCTCCTCCAGCAGGTGCACATCGATCAGACCGTCCAGCAGCCGATCGGCCCCGGCCACGTCCACGTCCGCCAGCACGGCCGCGTTCTCCAGGGTGAACTCGGCGAAGGGCAGCAGGCCGAGCAGCCCGTAGAGCCGGGCGGCCTCCGCTTCCAGCACGCCGTAGGACGCGTCCAGCAGGTCCCGCACCGTCTCCCCCTCCACGTTCAGCACCGCCAGCCGGTCGGTACCGCGGCCGAGCATCTCGGCCGTCGCCGCGAGCGACTGGGCCGGGCGCGCCGCGATGCGGGCCGCCGCCAGGCAGATCGCCAGCGGCAGCCCGGCACAGGCCTCCACCACCTCGGCCGCGGCGGCGCGCTCGTCGACCACCCGGTGCCTGCCGACCCGCGCGGCGAGGATCTCGGTGGAGGCCTCCCGGGCGAGCGGGCCCAACGGCCGGAACACCGCACCGTCGATGCCCAGCCCGGTGAGCCGGCGGCGGCTCGTCACCACGACCACCGTGTGGTCCGATCCGGGCAGCAGCGGCCGCACCTGGGCGGCCGTCGAGGCGTTGTCCAGCAGCACCGCGATCCGCCGCTCCGCCGCCAGCGAACGCCAGAGCGCGGCCCCCTCCTCCAGGCTCCCGGGCACCGGGGAGATCCCGAAGGCCCGCAGGAAGCCGCCGAGGGCCTCGGCCGGGTCGGCGGGGCCACCGGGCGCGTAGCCGCGCAGGTCCGCGTACAGCTGGCCGTCCGGGAAGCGGCCGGCCAGGCCGCGCAGCCACTGCGCGGCCAGGGCCGTCTTGCCGACCCCGGCGGGGCCGGTCACCACGAGGGTGACGTCCGCCGCCCCGGCGTCGGGGGCCAGCGAGAGGTCCAGCGCCTCCAGGTCCGCCTCCCGCCCGATCAACCGCCGCGGACAGGGCGGGAGTTGCCTGGGCGTGGGCAGGGCGGACGCACCGTGCAGGTGCAGCCCGCCGTGGATCGTTCCGGCCTGCACCACCGGACCGGCGACCGTCGTGGCACCGGCCAGCGAGTTCCGCACCACTCCGTACGGCAGGTTGACGTCGTTCACCGGCGCCCGCCGACCACGGTCGATCCTGTCACTGGGCCCCCCGGCCTCGGACGAATTACCCCTGCGGCGCTATCACATGACGCTTCGTCACGTCGAGACAATTCCCAAAAGCATGGGCACCGAACCCTGCGGTGGTATGGCCGATTACCTCACGTGCATGCGATGCTCACCCGCGACACGGCAAGCTGGTAGCCAACCGGCGGGGGGCGTCATCTTGAGGTTCCATCTCCTGGGTTCAGTTGAACTGTCGGTGAACGGAGAGCCATTGGCCATTCCGTCCGACAAGCGGCGCCAGTTGCTGGCCGCCCTCGCCCTGGAGGTCGGAAGGCCGCTCTCCCACGACTCGCTCGCATACCGACTGTGGGGCGAGGACCCCCCGCCCAGCGCTCTGACCAGCCTGTACAGCCACGTTTCCCATCTGCGCGCCCTGCTGGGACGGGCCGCCCGGAGCACGGCGGCGACAGAGCTCCGGGAGCCGCCCTCGATCGTCACCAAATCGCATACGTACACTCTGCGGACGGATCCCCTGCTGATTGACTGGTACCTGTATCTGGACCTCTCCGAACAAGCCGGACTACTCGCCGAGAACGGGCAGGACCACCAGGCCAGAACCGTGCTGAGCCGCGCCGCGAGCCTGTGGCGCGGCGAGCCCCTGGCCGGCCTGCCGGGCAGCTGGGCCCGGACCACTCGCACCACCATGGCCGACCAGCACTTCACCACCACACTGCGCCGGGTCGAGATCGACCTGCGCATCGGCCGCTTCGCCGAACTGATCCCCGAGCTCACCGCACTGCGCGAGGACCGCCCCACCGACGAGCGCCTCGCCGGCCACCTGATGACCGCGCTCTACGCCGTCGGCCGACAGACCGACGCGCTGGCGGTCTACCCCGCCGTCGCCCGGCTGCTCCACGCCCACTTCGCCACCGAACCCGGCGAACAGCTCACCCGGCTCCACCAGATCATCCTGCACGGCGAACCGCTCCCCGGCTCGGCGGTACGGGCCGGGACCGCGCCGACCCCCCGCCCCGCGGCCGTGCCGCCCGAGGACGTCCCCGGGCGGCACCGCCTGATCGGCCGGGAGGACGACCTGCGCCGTGTCCTGCCCGGCCCCGACACCCGGCTCGCCCGGGGCGGGGTGGTCACCGTCTCGGCGATCCTCGGCATGCCCGGAGTCGGCAAGACCACCCTCGCCCTGCACGCCGCCGACCTGATGCGCGAGCACTTCCCGGACGGCTACGTCCATCTCAACCTGCGCGCCCACGTCGGCAACCAACCGCCGCTCACCCCGGAGGCGGCGGGCGCCCTGCTGCTCAGACGCCTGGGCGTGCCCGCCACCACCATCCCACTGGACGCCGACGAGGTGTTCGCCCTCTGCGCCGAGGAACTGTCCTCGCGCCGCGCCGTCGTCGTACTCGACGACGCCTCCAACGCCGCTCAGGTCCGCCCGCTGCTGCCACCCGCCCCGTCCGCCCTGATCCTCGTCACCAGCCGCCAGCGGCTCACCGAACTCCCGGGCGCCCGACCGGTGTTCCTGGACGTGCTCACGGTGGACGACGCCGTGGCCCTGTTCGCCGACGTGGTGGGCCCCGAGCGCTCCACGGACACCAGGAGCATCATCGAGATCGTCGAGCGCTGCGGCCACCTGCCCCTCGCCATCGAGATCGCCGCCAGCCGCTTCAAGGGCCGCCCGTCCTGGACCCTCGGGCACTTCGCCCGGCGCCTGTCCAGGACGAACGGCCGGCTCGGGGAGATCCGCACCGGCTCGGCCAACATCGCCCAGGTCTTCGAGCTGTCGTACCGCTACCTCTCCGCCGGCCAGCGATCGGCCTTCCGACTGCTCGCCCTGTACCCGGGACCGGATTTCGGCGTGCACGCGGCGGCGGCGCTGCTCGGACGGACGATCGATGAGACGGACGAGGTTCTGGAGGCTTTGCTGAACTGCCACCTGATCCAGGAGATCGCACCCGAACGATACCAACTCCATGATCTCCTCAGGGAGTTCGCGACAGCTCTGGGGGTGGAAAAGGATCAGCGGGAAGCGGCCGACGATCGACTGATCCGCTTCGCCCTGCACGCCGCCGACCGCGCGGACCGCCTGCTCTATCCGCACAGATCGAGAACCGAGCTCCCGGGCGATCAACAACTCGACCACCTGGCCGAGCTGTTGACCGATATCGAGATGAACTCACCCGAATCGGCACGGACTTGGCTGGAGGCCGAACACGCCGCCCTGATCGCCCTGACCGCGCAGGCGCCCCGCGCCGGCGTCGCGGAGAGCGGCGCCTGGCTCGCCCATGTCCTGGCGGGCCACCTGGACGCCGAGGCGTACTGGAGGGAGGCGCAGAGTCTGCACCGGGCAGCCGCAGCCCACTGGCGGTCGCAGGCGAACGACCGGCAGGAGGCGCGGGCACTGATCGACCTCGGCGCGACGCTCGCCAACGCCTCCCGCTACGAGTCCGCGGCCGAGGCCCTCGAACGAGGCCTCGGCCTGGCCCGGACGGAGGGCGACCTGGACGCGGCGGCGAACGCGCTCAACCTCCTCGGGCGGCTGCGGTGGAGCCAGAGCCGACTCCGCGAGGCCCTGACGATCCAGCGCGAGGTACTGGCCATTCGAGAGGAACAGAACGACCGGTGGAACGTCGCACGCTGCCTCGCCAACATCGGCATCCTGCATCGGTCGCTAGGGGATTCGGAATCGGCACTCACCACCTACAACAGCGCATTGCCGCTGGCCCGAAAATTCGACGACCGGGTTCTCGAACTCCGAATACTGAACAACCTCGGAGAACTTCATCTCAGCGCCGGAAGAAATGAAATGGCACGAGGCGTCTTCGAACTCATCCTGGAAATCGACGAATCATTCATGTCCCAGCTGGATCTATCCGTGGTTCGCACCAACCTGGCAGAAACACTGGCGATTCCCGAAGAACTCGAAATGGCCGTCTCGCTCTACCGGTCGGCATTGACGACCTTCCGTGAGATCGGCAGCGTCCGCCACGAGGCCGACAGCCTCAACGGACTTGGTCAGGCCCTGCTCGCCGCCGGCCGGCACACGGAGGCGCACCACTCCCACACCCTCGCCCTGGAGCTGGCCCAATCCATCGGGGCCGCCCGCGAACAGGCGGCCGCCCTGCGCTGCCTGGGCCTCTGCGAGGCGGCGGCCGGCAATCCGGCTGCCGCCCTCGCACATCTGACGGCTGCCGCCACATTGGCCGAGCAGGTCGACATTGCAGACGAAGCCGCACGGGTCCGCGCAGCATTAACCGACCTAAAGTCCAGATATTCATATAATCATGATCGCCATAATGTTCGACCATAGAACGTCAGCTTGATCGCCGGGCCGGGCATCTGATTGAATCTGACACCCCGGGAGCCCAAACCGTCGATTGAGCACAGAGAGCACGATTGCGATGTTCATGTCCATCTGCATAGCCGCCCACCAGATCCTCGCTTCGATGCCGATCTGGTGCTAGGCGCGTAGGACGACGGCCGCCTCTCCCGTGTACACCCGGAACGTCAGCGTCTCCTGAAGGTAGAGCTGAATCGTTTCGGCATCGTGGGAGAGGTAGCCCACCGAGGCGTCCTGGCCAAGGAAGAGCTCGAAGTCACCGCCGCGGGCGGAGAGCAGGTAGGCGCCTTCGATGGCCGGGGCCCAGATGATGTCCCCGTCGAGGAGGCGGGCGATGTGGTTGTGGACGGGGTAGCCGTGGTCGCTGGTCTCGTTGACCGCGGTGAAGGCGTCCGCGCCGAGCAGGAGTGAGTACGGTCCGCCGACGCCGGCGAGGCGGAGGGCGGTGAGCCCGCGGCTGACGGCCTCCGGGTATTCCCTGACGTCCAGGGGGAGTTGGACCGCGGGGTTGGTGGAGGCGGCACGGATGCCGTCGATGCCGGCGGCGCGGTAGCCCTCGAAGACGGCGCGGTCCTCGGCCAGGGCGAGCTTGCGACCGGCGTCCTTGACGGGCTGCCAGTCGGAGTCCCGGGAGCCGCGTTCGACGTCGTCCACGGCGTCGCGGCGGACGGTGAAGGGGACGCGCAGCTCGACCACCGGCTGGGCGGCGCGGGCGCGGGCCTGGATGCCGTCGGTCGGGGGGTCGATGGCGGTCAGGTGGCCGGTGCCGACGGCCGCGAGGGTGGCGCCCTCGGGGCCGTCGAGGTCGACCACCCGGCGGCCGGCGATGTGGAGCTTGAAGGTCTGGCGGGCCTCCTCCTCGATCTCCTCCCACGCGGCGGCGGAGATCGGGGCGAGGTCCCGGTGGAGGTTGTTCATGTGCGGGGTCCTGTTCAGGTGGTCTGTCAGGTCGTCTGTCAGGTCAGGGGGTCTGCTTGAGGCTTCCGATGCCGAGCGAGCCGTCCCCGGAACCGGCCACGGAAGCGGGGACGGCCACGGGAACGGCCGCAGGGACGGGGACGGACTCGGAAGCAGCCGGCGCCGGCGGCGGGGAGTCGAGGAAGTCGGCGGTCGGGACGAAGAACAGCCCGCCGGTGACGGCGGTGGAGAAGTCGAGCAGCCGGTCGGTGGTGCCGGGCGGGTTGCCGATGAACATGTTGCGCAGCATCTCCTCGGTCACCCCGGGGTCGGCCGCGTAGCCGATGAAGTAGGTGCCGACCTCGCCGTCGCGGCCGGCGGAGCCGAAGGTGCCGTACGGCATGTTGAAGCGGACGATCTGCCGTTCCTCGCCGTCCGGCCCGGTGATCACGGTGAGCGCCACGTGCGAGTCGGCGGGCTTGACGTCGTCGGACAGCTCGATGTCGTCGAGCTTGGTACGGCCGACCGCCCCCTCCTGCTGCTCGACGCTCAGCGCGTTCCAGGTGTCCATGTCGTGCACGTAGCGCTGCACGACGACGTAGCTGCCGCCGGTGAACTCCGGGTCCTCGGCGCCGATCAGGGCCGCGCGTTCGGCGGCCCGGCCCTCCGGGTTCTCGGTGCCGTCGACGAAGCCGAGCAGGTCCCGGTCCTCGAAGTACTTGAAGCCCTGGACGGAGTCGACGACGGCGGCCGCCCCTGCGAGCCGTTCGGTGAGCTTCGCGGCCAGTTCGAAGCAGAGGTCCATCCGCTCGGCCCGCAGGTGCAGCAGCAGGTCGCCGGGGGTGGCCGGGGCCCGGTGGCGGGGGCCGGCCACGTCCCGGAAGGGGTGCAGGGCGGACGGGCGGGGGCCGGCGAAGAGGCGGTCCCAGAGTTCGGAGCCGATGCCGGTGACGCAGGTGAGAGCGCCCTCGGGGGCGCGGAAGCCGACGGCTCGGCGCAGTCCGGCGAGCTCGGGCAGCAGGTCGCGGACGGCGTCCTCGCGGCCGGGTTCGACGGTGAGGACCAGGAAGACGGCTGCGCTGGTCAGCGGGGAGAGCACGGCTTGCGGTTCGGTCTGCATGGTCGTGACCTCTCTCAGGACGCCCGGGAGGCGTCCCACTCGGCGCGGTAGTCGGCGAAGATCCGCTGGAGGTGGTGTCCGATCTTCAGGTAGTCGAGGTCGTCCAGGTTCGCGAGCGAGACCCGCACGGACCACAGGGGCCCGTCGAAGCCGCCGCCGTTGAGCAGCACCACACCGGTCTGCTCGGCGAGCCGGAACAGCGGCTCGGTGGGCTCGTAGTTCTTCTCCAGGAAGGTCGCGAAGTCCTTGCCCGCGACCCGCTCGGCCTCGGCCAGCAGGTCGAGTTCGACGTAGTAGCCCGCCCGCCGGGGGTCGTCCGAGATCTTCATCCCGGATCCCTCCAGCAGCAGGTCGAGCCGTCGGCGGACGATGCCCTGCACCCGCGCCTTGTACGCCTTGCCCTCGGGCAGCAGCGCGAACAGCGAGAAGAGCACCATCTGGACCTGCTGCGGCAGGCTGAGCCCGGCGGTGTGGTTGAGCGCGACCTGCCGGGAGTCGGCGACCAGCCGGTCGATGAAGCGGATCCGTTCGGGTTCCAGGCTCAGGGTGCCGTACCGCTTGGCGAGGCGCTCCTTCTGTTCCGCCGGGAGGGCGGCGATCATCTCGTCGATCACGTTGTCCCGGTCCAGGCCGATCACCCCGAGGCGGTGGCCGGTGGCGCCGTAGTGCTTGGAGTAGGAGTAGACGAGCAGGGTGTTGCGGGGCAGCTCGGCGGCCAGGCTGCGGAAGCCGTCGACGAAGGTGCCGTAGACGTCGTCGGTGACGATCACCAGGTTGGGGTTGGCGGTGGCCACGATCTCCTTGATCTGGTCGGTGACCTGCCGGGACAGTGCCAGGGAGGGCGGGTTGCTCGGGTTGACCAGGCAGACCAGCCTGATCCCGGGGTCGGCCAGCTTGGCGACCTCCTCGGCCGGGTAGCGCCATGCCCGCACCCCGGTCTCGACCAGCTTGTCGGCCTGGATCTCGACCACCTCGAAGTCGTAGGTGTCCAGCTCGGGGATCTCGATGTACGGGGTGAACACCGGCACCATCAGGGCGATCCTGTCGCCCCGGTGCAGCAGGCCGTTCTTCATCAGCGAGTCGAAGACGTAGCACATCGCGGCGGTGCCGCCCTCGGTGGCGAACAGCTCGGGCTGCTGCGGCGACGCGGGCCGGCGGTCCATCAGCTCCTCCTGGAGGTAGCCGCGGACGATCTGCTCGGCGTGCACCAGCATCCGGTCGGGGACGGGGTAGTTGTCGCCGATGCTCGCGTCGGCGAGCTCGTGGAGGAAGTCCTCGCGCTCGAACCCGAAGCGGTCCACGGCGAGTTCGACGCTGCGCCGGAGGAGTTCGATGCCGGGCAGCTCGGGGTGGCTGCGGACGAAGGCGTCGAAGCGGCCGGCGATGCCGGACCGCTCCGGCATGCCGCCGAGGTCGTCGGCGGTCCAGACCCGGCGGCTCTCCCCCAGCGCGAAGTGGCCGAGCGCGAGGCAGGCCTCGCGGGGGCCGGTGCAGATCCAGTTCGGGTTGCCGCGGCCGGCGTTGAGCATGTGGGCGGTGGACGTGTCCTTCTGCCCGGGCTCGTTGCGCTGGTAGGCCTCGGCGAGCCGGACGAACTCGGCCTTGAGCTCGAAGGGGCTGAGCCGGGCCAGTCGACGGATCTCCTCGTGGCCGATGCTGGGCTTCGTCATGGCGTTCTCGACTCTCCTCGGGGAGGGCGGGCGGCTGGGGCGCGTCCTGTGGGGCCTGTCGGCGCACCCGGCACGGACTCGCCGGGCGCGCCCTTGCTGACGGATCGTCATGTCAGGCCCCCAGCATGCCGACCAGGATCGGCCCGGTGAGCGGGAGCAGGAAGTTGGAGATGGTGTAGGTGATCGTGTAGCCGAGCATCGGGATGCTGCTCTGGGCGACGTTGGTGACGGTGGTGATCGCCGGGGTGCTGCACTGCTGGCCGGCGATGGCGCCGACCAGGATCGGCGGCTCGATCTTCAGCAGCTTGCGGCCGACGAACAGCGAGAGCACCGCCGGGACGGTGACCATGAGGATGCCGGAGAGCGGCAGCAGCACCGGGTGGTCCTTGAGCAGTGCGGCCGCGTCGGGGCCGGCGGCCAGGCCGGTGACCGCGATGAAGACGGAGAGCCCGAGGTCCTTGGCGGTCTGCGCGGCGACCGGCGGGTAGGCGCCGAAGGTGGGCCGCTGGGCCCGGACCCAGCCGAAGACCAGGCCGGAGACGAGGCAGCCGCCACCGGTACCGAGCGAGAGTGCGGCGTCCCCGGCGTGCACGGTGATCAGGCCGATCAGCACGCCGACGCAGATGCCGAGGCTGATGTAGATGTAGTCGATGGCGTCCTTGCTGATGCTGACGCCGGCCCTGGCGGCGAACCGGTCGACGGCCGAGCGGGCGCCGGTGACGGTCACGGTGTCGCCGCGGTGCAGTTCGGTGTCGGCGATCGCGGGCAGGTGCTGGTCGACCCGCCGGACGTCGGTCAGGTAGATCCCGGAGGTCGCGGACGGCTGGTCCGCGGCCAGCTCCCCCGCCGTCCGACCGACGAAGTCCTTGTTGGTGAGGACGATGTCGCGGACCACCAGCGGGCTGTCCAGGCCGGGCACGCCGGGGGTCTCCGGGCCCAGCTCGTGGCCGGTGTCGATGACCGCTTCGCGGCGGCCGACCAGCAGCACCCGGTCGCCGCGGCGCAGCCGGAAGTCCTGCTCGGGGTGGAGGGTGCGGCCGTCCCGCCGGACGCCCTCGACGGTGACCAGGCTCGGCCGGACCTCCTCGACCCGGGCGATGGTGGAGCCCTCGCCCTGGGAGACCAGGTAGGTGCGGCCGACCAGTGCGGGCAGCGCGGGCTGCTCGTCGCCGGCCAGCGCGCCCTTGCCGCCGCGCAGCTTCTGCCACAGCTCGCGGGAGGCGTCGGGCAGCTTGATCCGCATGACCAGCGGGAAGATCTGGCTGGTCAGCAGCACGATGGAGACCAGGCCGAAGAGGTAGCAGACCGAGTAGGCGGCGGCCACGTGGTTCTGCAGCTGGGCGGACTGGTCGGCGCTGATGCCGGAGAGGTTGGAGATCGCCTCCTGCGCGGTGCCGACGACGGCCGACTCGGTGGCCGCTCCGGCCAGGATGCCGGCCGCGGTGCCGACGTCCAGGTCGAAGGCCGTGCCGATGCCGTAGGCCATCCCGACGACCAGCACCGCCTCCAGGACGCAGAGCACCGCGAAGCGCAGGCCCTTGGCGTTGAGGTTGGCGAAGAACTGGGGGCCGGCGATGTAGCCGAGCGAGAAGATGAACAGCGCGAAGGCGACGTTCTTGACGTCGGCGTTGACGCTGACGTGCCGGCTGCCGATCAGCATGGCGACGATCAGCGTGCCGCAGATGCCGCCGAGCCGGATCGGTCCGGCGCGCAGCCTGCCGAGCAGGTAGCCGAGCGCCAGGCAGGTGAACAGCGCGAGGACGGGGTTCTCCCGCAGCAGGCTCACGGCAGCCGCTCCCGGCGTGGCGCGGGGACGCCGGGCGGGGGATGGACCAGCACTGATCCGATCATGGGAATGATTACATCGCAAAGCGGACAATCCGGCACGGCCGACGCACAGCCGAACGGCCCCCACCGGGCGGACCGGACGGACCGGACGGCCCCGCCGGAGGCCGGGCGGTTTCTAGCGGTCGTTGCAACACGTGGTCGGTTGTTCAGGCCGCGAGCAGTTTATGCAGGCGCTCGGCTGGGGTTTCCCAGCCGAGCG
>NZ_JBHXEM010000185.1:0-13400 GCF_042724755.1 Kitasatospora sp. NPDC127067
GGTATCCCAAGCGGAGGTCAAGGTTCCTTGACCTCCGCTTGGGGTCCCCCGCACCGCGACCCACCTCGCTGCGGCCCGTCGCCGGGCGGCGACGGGCCGCGGGGGCGACTCCGGGGAATCAGCCCAGCGGCAGCTCCAGGCGGGACTCGTTGCCGCTCGGCGAGCCGATGGTGACGGTGCCGCGCTCCGCGGCGTAGGAGTACAGCTGGTCACGGCTGTTGACGACCAGCGCCAGCCGGTGGCCGGTCGGCACGTCGTACGCGGCGGGCTGGAGCGCCCAGCTGACGGTGGTGTCCTCGCCGGGGGTCAGACCGCGCACGGTGTACGGCTCGTGGGTGACGATCCGCGCCGTACCGTCCGGGGCGACGTCGAACAGGTACGCCACCAGGGTGGCGGCGCCCTCGGTGCTCCGCACCGTCAGCCGGACCTGCGCGGCCCCCCGGATCCGGCGGGCCACCTCGCCCTGCCCGGTCAGCGGGTCGGTCGACCAGACCAGCAGGTTCTCCCGCTCGAACTCGGACAGCACGTACTTCCGGGGGTTGCCCGTCCACTCCTTCTGGCCGGTTTCCATCACGGCGTCCACCGCGGTCGCCCTGGTCTCCACGCCCGCGGTGAAGCTCCGCGACCAGCCGTCGTTCTGCTTGTCGGCCAGCGCGCCGTCACCGTCGCCGTTGACGCCGGTGAGGTACCACGCCTCCTCGCCGGTGGTGACGTCCCCCCACGAGTCGCGCGGCTCCCGGTGGGCGGCCTCGGTGATCCGGTTGCCGCCGCCCAGCACGGGCTTGGTCTTGTAGGTGAACATCACCTGGCTGGTCACCTGCTTGCGCTTCGGCGCCTCGTTCTCGGCGCCGAGCAGGTGGTGGTCCAGGAACTCGTAGGCCTCCCGGAGGGGCTCCGCCAGGCCGGGGAACGGCAGGTGGGTCAGCAGGCCGGACATGCCGGCGCTCTCGGGCGCGCCGTGGTCGCCGATCCACAGGTTCAGCTGCTTGGGCACCGTCAGCCGGTTGTAGACGTCGATCACCGAGGAGGCCGGGAAGAGCGTCTCGTGCCAGGTGTTGGAGACGAAGGTCGGGATGCCGCGCCGGTTGGTCTCGCGGAGGTGCGTCTCCGGGGAGCGCTCCTCGCCCCAGGCGATCACGTCGTCGAGGTCGCGGTTCTGGTCGAACTTGTCGAGGATGTCCAGGGTCTCCGCGTCGAACTTGTCCTGCCTCTCCCCGCCGGTGAAGCCCACCAGCAGTTCCACGGCCTTCACGTGCCGGGTGTCGTTGGCGTAGAGGCTGGTGGCCAGGTTGCCCCAGGTGCTCAGCGCGACCACGGCGGCCACCCGCTCGTCGGGGTCGTGCGCGGCGACCAGCTGGCTGATCCCGGAGCCGTAGGACAGGCCGAGGAAGCCGACCTTGTTCGGGCCGCACCAGCCCTCCGCGTGGGTGATCACCTTCACCCCGTCGGCCCAGTCGTCGGGTCCGGCGACGTTGACGTACCCGTCGGAGGTGGAGATCCAGTCCGGATAGCCGAGACCCCGCGGGGTGTAGGCCAGGACGTGGTAGCCGCGCAACGCCAGCTTGAAGTAGCCGTAGACGAAGGGCAGCCAGCCGAGCGGGTTCCAGCCGGCCGGCACGATCACGACCGGGCGCGGTTCGTCGCCCTTCAGCCTGATGCGGAACGCCGACAGGCGGATGTCCTCCTCCACCTCGATCCTGGTGACGTCGACGTCGGCGATCTGCCGCACCCTGGCCACCAACTCGGCCAGTTCCGGCGGGAGCTGCACCGCCTCGTCGCCCTGGGCGGCCGCCTGCAGGGCGTTGCCGAGGTCGATGACGGCCTGGTTGACGGTGGCGCCGGGGCCCCGGAGTCCATTGTCGGCGATGTCGGCGAGCGTGGCCTCGGTGATCGCCGGGATCGGCTCTCCACTGACGCTGGTCATGCGAACCACCCTTCCGTGACGGATACTGTTCGCATCCTGGATCACTACGGGCGAAACGAAACTGATGTGACGTCAGATTCACTGAAATGGATGGAGCCCCGACCAACTCCTCTCGATGACAATAGAGTTGTAGTATCCGCGCCCGACCGCACAGCGGGCGGGTGGCGGCCCTGACCACCACCCGCCCGCCGGCCACCCGCCCGCCCGCCCGCCACGGTCAGGGTCGCGAGTCGAGCACCAGTTGCCGGAGTTCGGCGGTGCACATCATGTAGCCGTCCGGAGTGGGCACGTGGGCGAGGTAGTGGGCGAGGTCCGTGCCCAGCGCGAACACCTTCACCGGGGTCCCCGCGGCGCGGGCCGACTCCACCACCCTGCGCAGCCCGTCCAGGACGGCCGGGTGCCGGGTCTGGTAGGACTCCGCCACCAGGTGGTTGCCGCGGTCCGCGGCCAGGTAGAACTGCACCAGGTCCTTCACCCCGACGAACAGTTCGCTGGCACCGGCGGCGCAGATCTCCGCCGTGGCGTGCACCGCCGCCGGTGTCTCGATGAACGCGGACAGGGGCACCTCGGCGGGCAGTTCGAGGTGCTTCCTGAGCTGGGCGAACTCCTCCGCGTCGTTGAGGAACGGCACGGAGAGGTGCACCCGGCCCGCGGCCTCGCCGAGCCGCTCGCGCAGCGAGCCGAGCATGGCGTGCAGCGCCTCCCGGTAGGCGGTCGACCCCAGCAGCCAGCGTGCGCCGTGCAGGCCCAGCTCGGGGTTGGGCTCGACCGCGACCGGGGCCAGCTCGGTGACGCTGGCGGCGTGGTCGGAGCGGAGGTCGAGCATCCTCAGGATCAGCCGCTGGCCGGGCAGCAGCGCCTCGGTGAAGGCGCACAGCCGGTCGGCGAGCGCCCGCCCGTAGACCGCCGCTTCGGCCGGGCCGCCCTCCAGGGAGTCGAGCGGACTCAGGCCCGCCGCCAGGCAGAGGAACTCCTCCCGGATGAAGAAGCAGTCGACCCGCTTCGCGTCCGGCCCGCAGGAGTTGATCGCGCTGATGTCCTGGAGGTCCGCGATGACCGCGCACGCCGCGCCGAGGTCGGCCGGCGAGGGGGCCCCGGCGCCCGCGTCGGTCCCGGCGCCCGAGCCGGACTCGACGACGATCGACTCGCCGTCGAGGTCCAGCACCGCCTCGCCGACCAGGTCGTCGAGGTCCGCCTCGTCGACGCGGAGCACGGGAATTCCCCTGCCCCGGCAGAGCGACTGCATGTGGCCGGTCAGCCCGCCCGAACCGCAGACCACCGCGCGCGCCGCCACGATCGCCTCGTACAGGCCGGCGTCGAGGGAACGGGCGACGAGGATGGATCCCTCGAGCGGCTGTCTCGTGCGATTGCAGGTGCCCCGCACTTCGCTCTGTGCACCACCGGTCAGTAGGGATCCCTGAATCCGTCGCCCGTCCACCTATTCCTCCTGTTCTTCGGCGGTCGCCATTCCCAGCTGTCGGCGCAGTTGTCGTGGTGTCACGGAGACATCGGTGAGTCGTTCGACCGCGGCCCGGTTGACGACCACCCTCATCAGGCGGTCGTACCGGGCGGCATCCACCGCAGCGGCCGGACGTTCACCCATGGACCGGATACAGGCGTCCAGTCGGGAATCGAGCAGGTTCCGTTCAATTCGACCGCGCGAGGCCAATCTCCTGGCCTCCAGTACCACAGCGTCCTCGAATTCCCCCCGGGCCGCTTCCTCCAGATTGCCGACACCCCCGCGGCGCCCGGCCACGTTTCCGGCCACGCTTTCGGCTGTTCTTCCGGCCGTGCTTCGAGCCGAACTCCGCTCCGCGATCCGAGCCGAAACGTCCTCTTCCACTTCCAGTTGCTCGATCACGTGCGCGGCCACCGCGATCGAATGGTTCTTGATGGCGGCGAGATTGAAGGTGAACGCACCGGTTCGGCCGTTCCGCACGATCTCGTCGCCCTCGCGCAGCGCGCCGACCGCGGACACCGGGCCCGCCACCCCGCCGGGGCTCAGCAGCACCCCCCGTCCGTCGACCTCCAGGCCGCGCCCGGTGCGCGCGTGGGGCTCCGCGATCCCCCGCCGCAGGAGGTTCCGCCAGAGCGGTCGGTCGACCCTGCTGTAGTCCGACTCCCGGCCGAAGTTGGACACCACCAGGTCGGCCTCGATGGTGTGCTCCTCCTGCGGGGAGGCGACCGACACGGCCAGCCGGCCCGACTCCGCCGGCCTGACCGCCTCCACCTTGCCGACGACCAGCCGCACCGCCCCGTCCGCCGCGTGCAGGGCGCGCTCGACGACCGCCATCGTGTACTCCAGCACCCCGACCCGCAGCGCGGCCAGCGCGGTACCGAACTCGTCCAGCAGACCCCGCAGTTCCGCGGTGGGGATGCGCTCGATGGCCTCGGGGAGGTGCGGCTCCCACGCCTTGACCACCCGCTCGGCGACCACCACCGGGGAGACGTCGGGATGCTCCCGGACGACCGTCGAGCACGCCGTGTCCCACTCGGCCCGGATCCGGACGAGGAACTCCTCACGGTTCCGGTACGGCTCCAGCAGCGTCTTCGGACAGGGCAGGCGCAGCACCCCGTGCTCGTGGCCGCCGGGGTACGTCCGGAACATCGTCCCGGTCCTGGAGATCAGATGGATCCTCCCGGTGTGGCCCTGGCGCAGCAGCAGGCCCGCCGAGTCGTAGGCGCTCAGCACGGAGCCGACGATGGCGACCGTCGACTCGGACGGGAGCGAGACGAGCTTGCGGATTCCGGCTGCCGAATAGGGGTTCCGCACGAAGGAGGCGTGGGTGCGGACCTCGGAGGCGAAGACCGGCTCCCGGAGTTCGAGGCCGGTCGCGAGGACGACCTGGTCGGCGCGGAGCACGGTCACCGCCGGGCTCCGGTCGGCTCCGCCCTCGCGGCCGGACGGCTGCTCGATCGTCACGTCGGCGCCGGTGGGCCGGACTTCCAGGTCGACCGCCTCGCCCTCCGCTTCGACGAGCACGACACCGGGAGGGGCTTCGCGCCTCGCCTCGGCCAGCCGGTCGCTCAGGTAGTCCTGGAAGATCCGCCGGGGCGCCGGCCCCTGCTCGACGAACCGGAGCCCGGCCCAGGGCTCCGGCCAGCCGCTGCGGTCGGCCTCGTGGTTCGCCCAGCGGACGAAGTCGAGGACGTCCTCGCGGAACACCGACATCCGGCCCGCCTGGATGTTGAACACGTAGTCCCAGGGGTTGCCGTCCCGGTGGTAGGCGACCCCCGCCGAGCGGTAGTCGGAGCGTCGTTCCAGCAGGACGATCTCCAGCGGTCTGCGCGCGAAGCAGAGCAGCCGGATGGCCGTGGCGGTGCCGGCCAGGCCCGCCCCGACTATGAGGACTCTTGGACGCGTACCCGTTCGACTCATGGTCAAGCCTCCGCATCGAAGGATGGGAACCCGGCTCTCCTGTCCCGAACGCCGGGCACGTGGTCTGCTGAGGAAGTGCGGCTCGGACGGAGCGACGCGCTGTCCGAAGTGCCCCAGGATCCTAGAACAGGTGATCCGCCGACCATGACGACTTGTCACGAAATCCGATGGGCATGCTCCGAAACCGGGTCGCCGTCGACCGGTCCGGCAGGCCAGACTGCCGGGGTGGACGCTCGCCGACCCTGCCCCTGCTGCGGCCATCTCGTCCTCGACGTCCGGGAAGGATGGCCCGGTTCGTTCGTCGTCTGCCCGCTCTGCTCCTGGGAGGACGACCCGGCGCAGCTCAGGTGGCCGCTGAGGCCGGACGGCGCCAACTCGGTCCCGCTGCTGCAGGCCCAGCGCAACGTCCGGGAGTTCGGGGCCTGCGACCAGCGCGGCCGGCGGTTCGTCCGGCCGGCGACGGCCGACGAGCCGCTCGACCCCGCCTGGCGCCCGATCGACCCGGCCGCGGACCTCTTCGAGGACTGGCGGGACGAGGAGCGGCGTCCCTGGCCCGAGGACCGGTCGGTCCTGTGCTGGTGGCTCCCGACCTTCTGGGACACCACCTTCGACGCCGTTCGGCGGCGGCCCACGGCTGGGGAACCATCCGTCACTTCTCGTACGGCGTCCACTCCTGGGCCGGGTTGTCGTCCAGCGGCTCCAGGGTGACCGGCTGGTTCGGACCGTTGGCCTGGAGGCCGGTGCGGCGGTCCTTGACGCTCTCGACGACGGTGCGCTCGGAGCCGATGTCGAAGATCCACCGCTGGGCGGGGTCGTTGGCGTTGCAGCCCTTCAGGGTCACGGGGTTCCCGACGCCGTTGTCGGCGACACACCGGTCGTAGTGGGTGCCCTTGATGCGGAAGCTGCCGTCGTCGAGCTGGCTGATCACCCAGTCCTGGAAGGTGAGTCGGGCGTCCCGGGTCCAGACCTCGCCGCCCTCGTACTCGTCGAGGTTGGTACCGTCGCTCGACACCTGCAGGGACACGGCGACCGGGTCCCGCGGGGCGGCCGTGGCCGGGCCGCCGCCGAGGGCGGTGAGGCCGGCGAGGGCGACGGCGGCCGCGAGGACGACGGCGGGCTTCTGGGGGATTCGCACTGCTGCTCCTGGTTCGGGGGGTCGGGGGTTCACGGGCCGGCCGGGTCGGATCCGGTCCGCCGTGAAGTTAGGTGCAGGGCGGGCCGGTTGGGCCGGCGGCACGCGGGTCGCCCCGACTGATTCCGGCGTTTCACTGGGACGGCGCAAGCTTGTCGGCTCCGGGCCTGTCCGCCGTCGCTCCCGCCCGGCACAATCACCGGTATGACGATCACCACCGGTGCGCCGCCCACGCGCAACACGCCGGTCGCCCTCGCCCGCGGCTTCCTGACCGGAGGCGTGATCGGAGGATCGCTCGCCGCGATGGTCGTCGGCGTCGTCGTCGACAAGCCGGCGCTGTTCATCGCCGGCCTGGGCCTTCCCATCGCCTACGGCCTGCTGCTCCTCCTCGCCGGCCTGCCGCGGCGGGCCCGGGAGGCGGCCGTCGTCCCGCGGACGGCGCTCGCGATGATCGAGAGCCTGGACGTCCCGACGGGCGAGGTGACCGACCGGGCGGTGCGGTTCGACCTCACCGTCGTGCCGGACGAAGGCCCCGCGTTCCGGGTGGAGTTCACCCAGGACATCCACGTCGCCGACCTCCCCGACTACCGGCCGCGCGGCGTCCTGGTGGTCCGCTACCCGCCGGACCGGCCGGCAGCCGTGCGCATCGTGAAGCGGCCGACCCCGGTGTGGGAGGAGCGGGCGGCCGGGGCGCGGCTCGACTCCGCGCCCGCCTCGACCAAGGTGAGCGAACCGCCCGACAGCTGCACCGTCCCCTTCCTCGGGTTCCTCGGTCTGCTGCTCGCCGCGGCGGCCGTCGTCCTCCTGTTCCGGGTGGACCTGTTCGAGGACGAACCCGCCGGCCCGCCGTCCTCCTCCGCGAGCCCCTCGGCCTCGGCCTCCGCCTCCTCGTCGTGGTCGACCAAGGTGGTGACGGCCGGGTCCGGCACCGTCGTGCTCGGCCCCGGGCAGTCCTTCCTCGACGAAGGCGAGTTGGGGCGGGCCGTCAACTCGTTGACGCGGAACGGCGAAGCGGGCCCGGTGACGACCCTGCAGGTGACGGACAGCCTGCTGGCGCTGACGTTCTCCTCGACCGACTCGAAGGCCCGGGAGTTCGATCCGCTGTCACTGCCCTACGAGCGGTTCCCGGCCCTGGTCGACGAGGCCAGGACCACCCTCGGCGTCCACGCCCCGCAGGCCTGGAGCATCACCGTCCTCCGCACCAACGGCCCCGTCACCATCACGGTCACCGTGGCCGGGCCCGGGGGCGCCGCCGTGCTGGAGGCGGACGGACAGGGCCGGGTGCTGCGGCGCACCTCGGCGCACTGAACCACGGACAGGACGAACGGGAGCGGGGCGCACATGAACTGGCACGGAATCCTGGCCCTGTGGTGCGGGGTGTTCGGCGCCGTGGCGCTGGTCGGGTACGGCCGGTCACTGGCCGGCCTGACCAAGGCGCAGCGGGCCGTACGGGTGAAGGGGCGGATCGAACGGGTGGGGGAGCCGCGCAACGGGAGCTCCCCGAACGACGGGATAGCGGTGGTCGTCCGCTTCCAGGACCCGTCCACCGGCGAGGAGTTCGTCGTCACCAACGACAGCGGGACCGGCGACCGGATCAGCACGGCCTGGGTGGGCCGGGAGGTCGGAATCCGCTACCCGCGCGGGAGGCCGCACGCCTTCCGGTTCGTCAGCGACCTCCAGGCGGGGCGGCGGGGGCTCGCCTGGCCCCACACCGCGGTGTTCCTGATCTACGTCGGGCTGGTGGTCGTCCTCTCGATCGACCGGGGCTGGCCGTGGGCCCTGGTCGCGACCTGCGGTCCGGTCACCGTCCTCGGCGCGTTCTACCTGCCCGGGGAGAAGCAGACGACGAAGAAGCGGCTCGCCGAGCTGTCCGCCATGCCGCCCGTCCCTGGGCGGGTCGTCGCCGTCCTCAGGAACGTCGAGAGCGACGGGGAGGGCGGCACCCAGAGCAGCCGGACGCCGGTCGTCGCCTTCACCACCGAGGAAGGGACGGCCGTCACCGCCTACTACCCCTCGGGCCTGCCGGACTCCGCCGTCCCGGTCGGCGGGGACCTCACGATCCACTACTCCCCCGCCGACCCGGCCGACTTCACGCCGGACCTCGCGGCCACCCGCCGGTCCGTGGCGGGGAACGTCGGCTGCGCGGTAGCGGCCCTGTTCGTCGCCGCGGCGACGACCGTCACGGGCGTGGTCCTGCTCCGCCTGTAGGACCCGGCGGCCCGCCAACGGCCCATCACCGGAAAGGCGGTGGGCCGTTGAGGGGGGCTCCCCGTCCGCACCGCCGTCCGCCCCGCCGTCCACGCCGCCGTCCGCACCGCCCCCGGCTCCGTGCGCGCGTGGCCCGCCCCGGCGCCTCAGGGGTGCGCGGCCGCCCGGTCGGAGTCGCTGCGCAGCACGCAGAACTCGTTGCCCTCGGGATCGGCGAGGACCGCCCAACCCGAACCGTCGGGGTTCCGGTGGTCGCCGACGAGGGCGGCGCCGAGGCCGAGCAGCCGCTCCACCTCCTGGTCGCGCGAGGTCTCGGGCCGCAGGCACAGGTGGACCCGGTTCTTGACCGTCTTCGCCTCGGGCACCTGGTTGAAGTACAGGACCGGGCCCTCCGCCAGCAGCACCTGGGTCTCGTGGTCCCCCGGCCGGCAGTCGGGGTCCAGCGGCCTGCCGGTCACACCGCTCCAGAAGCGCGCCAGCTCAAAGGCGTCCGCGCAGTCGATCGCCACGTTCTGCAGTACCGAAACCATGCGCGCGAGTCTCCCCGATCCCCGCCCCGAACTCCACCGGGTTGTCCCGGTCTCCCGCACGTGCGGCCCGGGCGGCCCGGCCGGCGTCACGGCCCGCGTGCAAGCCGTCACGGACGTGCCCACGGTGGAGGTAGTAGCCCAGAGCATCCGGGAGGTTACACCATGACTTCCGAGAAGAAGCCGGTCCAGCGCACAGCACGTACGGTCAGCGGCCACGTGGTCGCCCACGCTCCGATCAGCGGCGACTTCGAGGCCACGCTGACCGACATGGACGGCAAGCCGATCGTGGGGCGGGAGATCACCTTCTACAGCACGGCGAGCGGCCAGCGGGTCGGCTCCGCGACCACCGACCGGAGCGGGATCGCCGAGCTGAACTCCGGCTCCAAGATCCTCGACCCGGTCATCGTCGCCAGCACCCTCGCCACCGGCTGCGAAGCCCGGTTCGAGGGCGACGACGAGTACCAGGCGGCCTCCGCCCACGCCGGCACCGCGGTCGGCGTCTGACACACCTCGACCGGCCGTGCGCGCACCGGTCGCGCACGCACCGGTCGGCCACGGCAGCGCGCGGCATGCACCGTGCACCGCGCACCGTGTCCGGCTGTTGCGGACCGTCGGCGGGAAACAGCGGCCCGGGGACGGTCGGCGGGCCGGAGGCCGTCAGCCCCGAAGGAGCAGGTCCGCGAATTCCCGCACGCGGCCGGTGGTGATCCCGTCGCGCTGCTCGACCGCGAGGGGATGGTCGGTCGGTTCCAGTTCGATCAGCGGACGCCGGCCGACCGCGCGGGTGTGGACGTGGGTCTTGAGCAGGAGGGTCGAGTCCGGATAGACGGGCAGCTCGGTGGAGAGCCAGCCGAAGTACGGGGGCTCCTGCTCCCGTACCGGGTCGTCCCACAGGTCGTGAGTCCGGGCGAAGTTCTGCTCGCTCAAGGAGACCCAGACGCCCCACGAGAACGTGTCGCCGCTGTCACGCACCGGTATCTCGATCAGGCCGTGGACGTAGAAGTGCCGTCCCTTGACCACGCACTGGTCGGCGGTCAGCTCGCTGTCCCGGCGCCGGGAGTACCGCGGCTTCCAACCCACCGGCGCCGGAGCCCCGTAGGACAGCGGCGGGCCGTCGTGGCGTTCCGCGCAGCACGCGCACGTGTGGTGGTCGTCGGCAGTCATGGTGCGAGCCTAACGGGCTGGTCAGAGGCGGTTCGGGGGTGGTCCGGCAAGCTGTCCGAACAGCGGCCCGGTGGGCGGGCGGCGGGCGTCCGGTCGGCGGTCCGGTCAGCCGACCGCCGGGCTGCGGCGCTCCAGGAGGAGCACGTCGCGCCAACGCCCGTGGCGCCGGCCGATCCGCTCGCGCGAGACGGAGTGCTCGACCACCCCCGCGTACGCGCTCCGCTCCGACACCCGCGCCACCGCGGCCCAGCCGAGCACCCGGTCGAACCTGTCGAACCTGTCGAACCCGTCGAGGGCGACGAGGCGGTGCTCGGCCGTGCGAGCCGCGTCGAACGCCTCCCAACTCGGCACACCGGTCTCGAAGGTGGCGTCGCCGCCGTCGATGCCCGACCGGTAGATCTCCAGGACCTGCGCGGCGTGCGCCGGGGTCATCGCGGCGACGTTCACCACCCCGCTCACACGGCGGCCTCGATGCCGAGTTCCGCCATCAGGGCGCGGACACGCTGCTCGATCGCGTCGCGGATCGGGCGGACGGCGTCGACGCCCTGGCCCGCCGGGTCCGCCAACTGCCAGTCCAGGTAGCGCTTTCCGGGGAAGTACGGGCAGGCGTCGCCGCAGCCCATGGTGATCACCACGTCCGAGGCCCGGACCGCCTCGACGGTGAGCACCTTGGGCGTCTCGGCGGACAGGTCGATCCCCACCTCGGCCATCGCCCGGACCACGGCCGGATTGACGCCGTCGGCGGGCGCCGACCCGGCCGACCGGACCTCGACCCGGTCCCCGCCGAGCCGGGTGAGGAAGGCGGCGGCCATCTGGGAGCGGCCGGCGTTGTGCACGCAGACGAACAGCACGGACGGCTTGGACTCAGACACGGGCGGAACCTTCGGATTCGGGGGCGGGTTCGGGGGCTGTGGCGGGGGCGGTGGCGGGCCGGGGGAAGTACCGGCGGGCGGCGAGGGCCACGTGGACGAGGCCGATCAGGACGGGCACCTCGATCAACGGGCCGACCACTCCGGCGAGGGCCTGGCCGCTCGCGGCGCCGAAGGTGGCGATGGCGACGGCGATGGCCAGTTCGAAGTTGTTGCCCGCCGCGGTGAACGCGAGGGTGGTGGCCCGCGGGTGGTCCAGGCCCACCGCGCGGCCCAGCGCCAGGGAACCGGCCCACATGACGGCGAAGTAGACCAGCAACGGCAGCGCGATCCGGGCGACGTCCAGGGGCTGCGCGGTGATGGCGCGGCCCTGGAGCGCGAACAGGACGACGATCGTGAACAGCAGCCCGTACAGCGCGAACGGGCCGATCCGCGGCAGCAGCGCCGTCTCGTACCAGGCGCGGCCGCGGGCCTTCTCGCCCAGGCGGCGGGTGAGGTAGCCGGCGGCGAGCGGGATGCCGAGGAAGATCAGCACGCTGCGGGCGATCTCCCACACCGGGACGTCGAGCGCGGTCCGCTCCAGGCCGAGCCACCCGGGCAGCACGGACAGGTAGAACCAGCCCAGCGCGCCGAAGGCGACCACCTGGAAGAGCGAGTTCAGGGCGACGAGGACGGCGGCGGCCTCCCGGTCGCCGCCGGCCAGGTCGTTCCAGATGATCACCATGGCGATGCAGCGGGCGAGGCCGACGACGATCAGCCCGGTGCGGTACTCCGGCAGGTCGGGCAGCAGGAGCCAGGCAAGGGCGAACATCAGGGCGGGCCCGACGAGCCAGTTCAGCAGCAGGGAGGGGAGCAGCAGGCGGCGGTCGCGGGTGACGGTGTCGAGGCGGTCGTAGCGGACCTTGGCGAGCACCGGGTACATCATCACCAGCAGGCCGAGCGCGATCGGCAGGGAGACGCCGGTGACGGTCACCTTCGCGAGCGCGTCGCCCAGGCCGGGGACGAGCCGGCCGAGGCCGATGCCGAGGACCATCGCGGCGAGGATCCACAGCGCGAGGTAGCGGTCGGTGAACGACAGCCGGCCGGCCACCGGAGCGGGCGCCCCCGCTTCGGCGCTCACTCGGCGGCGCCGAGGGACGCCCGGCGGGTGAGGATGCCCGCGAGGCGGTCGGTCGTCTCGGGGACCAGTCGGTAGTACACCCAGGT
Source organism: Kitasatospora sp. NPDC127067 (assembly GCF_042724755.1). Taxonomy (NCBI): domain Bacteria; kingdom Bacillati; phylum Actinomycetota; class Actinomycetes; order Kitasatosporales; family Streptomycetaceae; genus Kitasatospora; species Kitasatospora sp. NPDC127067. Next base: position 12,413 of record NZ_JBHXEM010000185.1, read on the forward strand.
GCCGCGGCGCTCGGAGTCGATCAGCCCGGCCTGCCGCAGCAGCTTCAGGTGGTGGGAGATCGTCGGCTGGGACAGGTCGAAGGCCGGCGTCAGGTCGCAGACGCACACCTCGCCGCCGGCGCCGGAGGCGATCATCGACAGCAGCCGCAGCCGCACCGGATCGCCCAGGGCCTTGAAGAGCGGCGCCAGTTCGGCGGCCTGGTCCGCGTCCAGCGGGGCGCTCAGCAGCCGGGGGCAGCAGCCGTCCGCGGCGTCGTCCCGATCGAGCAGCGGGAGTTCCTGTTTCGACATGCTTCTATGTTGACGAATATCGATCCAGAGTGCAAGGCTGAATCGACAGACATCGATACAGGCTCGTTCGGTCCTTTTGCTCCCTTCCAGCCCTTCCAGCCCTTCCAGCCCTTCGAGCCCTTCTTGCCCTTCCAGCCCGTTGGAGGCCACCGTGTCCCGTGTCCAGCTCGCCCTGCGCGTCGCCGACCTCGAAGGTTCCATCGCCTTCTACTCCAAGCTCTTCGGCACCGAGCCCGCCAAGCGCCGCCCCGGCTACGCCAACTTCGCCGTCACCGAGCCCCCGCTGAAGCTCGTCCTCATCGAGGGCGAGCCCGGCGAGGACACCCGCCTCGACCACCTCGGCGTCGAGGTCGCCTCCACCGAGCAGGTCACCGCCGCCACCACCCGCCTGCGCGAGGCCGGCCTCGCCACCTTCGAGGAGAACGACACCTCCTGCTGCTACGCCGTCCAGGACAAGGTCTGGGTGACCGCCCCCGGCAAGGAGCCCTGGGAGGTCTACGTCGTCAAGGCCGACGCCGACAGCCTCGGCAAGAGCGCCGCCGGCGCGCCGGAGGCCTGCTGCACGGGCACCGGCGAGGCGTCCCACTGAACCGCCCGGAGTGGGGAGGAGGCCCCGGCGACATACCACACCCCCCCCCGGGCCCATTGAATAGAACCGAGGGGTGCGCGCGGCGGACGTACGCCAGTGTGTTATAAA
>NZ_JBHXEM010000186.1:0-13046 GCF_042724755.1 Kitasatospora sp. NPDC127067
GGGGCGGCCGGGCGGCGGACGGCGGCGGGAGCGGCGGCCCCGGCGGGAGCGGGGGCGGGCAGGCCGGGCCCGGAGTCGGTGACCTCGATCCGCAGCCGGTCGCCGCAGATCGAGGCGGTGACCTGGAAGCCGTCGTCGGGCCGCCCGGTGGCGCCGTGCTCGACGGCGTTGGCGCAGGCCTCGGTGAGGGCGACGCCGAGGTCGTCCGCGATCTGCGGGTCGACGCCCGCGGTCGCCATCGCACCGAGCAGGATGCGCCGGGCCAGCGGGACGCTGGCCGGGTCGCGCTTGAGGTGCAGAGTCCACCAGATGTCCACGGGAGGTCCCTCCTGGCTGCGGCTCCACATACAACTAGGTATCTCCGGGCGATTCGCGGGTGAACCGTGCCCGGGGGCCGCTACCGCCCGTTCGGCGGATGGACCGGGGGACGGGGTCTGTGCCGGGCGACACGTACGCCCCCTCGCACGCCGCCGCCGAAAGGGGCATTCGTAGGGATTTCCCACCCTGCCCGTGTCGGCGGCGTACGCAATGAGAGGATGGCCCGGCCATGACTGCCCTCGCCGCCGCCCCGCTCCCGGGCGCCCCCGGACCGGCTCAGCCGGTGGGGTCCGCCGCCTGGGACCTGCGGCTTGCCCGGGCGGTCCCGTTCGCGCTGGTCTGCACCCTGATAGCGGCCGCCGGGCACGCCCTGGCGGGGGGCGGGAACGTGCCGCCGACCGCGTTGGCGCTGGGTTTCGCCGCGGTGCTGGCGTTCGCGGCGGTCTGCGGCGGGCGGGAGCGTTCGCTGGCGGGCATCGCCGGGGCGCTGGGTGCCGGGCAGCTCGGGCTGCACTGTCTCTTCCACGGCTTCAACGGCTTCAACGGCTCCATGCCGGGCATGCACCACGGCGGCCCCGGGCCGCTGACCGTGCCGCAGGTGGCCGGTCGGCTGATCTGCAACGAGGCGCGCCCCGGCACGCTGCTCGGCCTGTCCGGCGGCCCGTCCGCGGAGCAGCTGGTCTCCTCCGCGGGCCTGGATCCGCACGCGTTCGCCGCCGCGCCCTGGTGGCAGGCCGGTGTCCTCGGCATGACGCCGTCGATGCTGGCCGGGCACCTGGGTGCCGCGCTGGTCGCGGGCTGGTGGCTGCGGCGCGGCGAGGCGGCGCTGTGGCGGCTGCTGCGGGTGGCCGCCACGGCGGCCCGGGAGCACTGGGCGGCGCCGTTGCGCACGGCGTTCGCGCTGGTGGCCGCGCTGCTGCGCGGTCTGTTCGGCGTGGCGGGCCCGGCCCGCCGGTTCGGTGCCCGGGGCGGGGAGAGCCTGTTCCCGACGGGTGCGGTGCTGCGGCACAGCGTGGTGCGGCGCGGTCCGCCGTGCGGGGCCCTCGCGTACTGACCGGCGTCTCCCGGCGGCCCTGCGGCCGCGTCGGGTGCCGGTGTGCGCACCGTCCGGCCGTTCCCCCGACCACCGGGGCGGCCCGAGGCTCTGCCCCCACCTCCCCACGCGCGGCCCCCGCGGTACGGATCGTGTCCGTCGCCCGGTACCGGCTGCCGCCGAGCTCCGATCGGAGACCCGCATCATGCGTTCCCTTCCCACCCGTCGTCTCGCCGCCGTCGCCCTCACCGCCGCCGCCTCCGTGGTGGCGCTGGCCGGCCCCGCCTTCGCGCACGTCACCGTGAACCCGGGCGCGGCCGCCCAGGGCGGCTACACGGCCGTCGACTTCCGGGTGCCGAACGAGAGCGACACCGCGGGCACGGTGAAGCTGGAGGTCAACCTCCCGCTGGACCACCCGCTGGCCTCGGTCCGGACCCTGCCGCTGCCGGGCTGGACCGCCGCGGTCGAGAAGGCCAAGCTCGACAAGCCGATCAAGGTGCACGGCAACGACGTCACCGAGGCCGTCTCCAAGATCACCTGGACCGCCGACGCCGGCACCAAGATCGCCCCCGGCCAGTTCCAGGAGTTCCGGGTCTCGCTCGGCCCGCTGCCGACCGACACCGACAGCCTGGTCTTCAAGACCCTCCAGACCTACGACAACGGCGACATCGCCCGCTGGATCGACGAGTCCAAGGAAGGCCAGCCCGAGCCGGCCAAGCCCGCCCCCGTCCTGAAGCTCACCAAGGCCGCCGAGGGCGACGGCCACGGCGTCACCGCGTCCCCGGCCGCGGGCGCCCACGGGGACAGCTCCGACCACGCCGCCTCCACCGGCGACGCCAAGTCCAGCGACTCCACCGCCCGCACCCTGGGCGTGGTCGGCATCGTGGTCGGTGTGATCGGCACCGCCGTCGGCGTGCTCGGCCTGCGCCGCAAGAACGGCGGCTCCGCCTCCTGACCCCCGCGCCGGCGGCGCCGCACCCGCAGGACGGGTGCGGCCCCGCCGGCGGCCCACCGCGCACGATCGGAACTCGCATGCCCCGCACCACCCGCACCACCCGCCTGGCCGGCGCGGCCGCCCTGGCGCTGGCCGCCGCCCTGACCCTGTCCGCCTGCGGCTCCTCCGGCGGCGACTCCACCGTCGCCAAGGTCACCCGGCAGAAGGAGGACACCCCGTACCAAGGCACCAAGCTCGCCAAGAACTTCGAGAAGCCGGACCTCCAGCTGACCGACACCTCCGGCCGGCCCTTCGACCTGCGGCAGCAGACCAACGGCAAGGCCACCCTGCTGTTCTTCGGCTACACCAGCTGCCCGGACGTGTGCCCGACCACCATGGGCGACATCGGCGTCGCGATGAAGGCGCTCCCCGAGGCGGACCGGCAGAAGGTCAACGTCGTCTTCGTCTCCACCGACCCGCAGCGCGACACCCCCCAGGTGCTGCGCACCTGGCTGGACTCGATGGGCAGCGACTTCATAGGCCTCACCGGGGACCTGGCCAAGGTGAAGACCGCGGCCAAGTCGCTCGGCATCATGATCGAGGACCCGGTGGTCAACGGGGACGGCACGGTCACCTCCACCCACGGCGCGCAGGTGCTGGCCTTCCTCCCCTCGGACGACAAGGCGCACGTGCTCTACATGAGCGGCACCGAGGAGAAGACCTACGAGCACGACCTGCCGCTGCTCGCCAAGGGGGTCGCGGCGTGACCTCGGTGCAGACCGGAACCGGCCGCTTCCGCCGCACCGCCCTGCTCGGTGCCGTCGTCGCGACGGCCCTGGGCGGCGGCGCCATCCTGGCCGCCTGCGGGACGGGCGGCGGCACGGGCGGGCAGGACGGTGCCGCCGGGGGCCCGGCCAGGCTCAGCGTCGCCGACTCCTACATCCCGCTGCCCCCGGCCGGCGGCATGGCGGCCGGCTACCTGACCGTCCGCAACGACGGCGGGCAGGACGAGCTGCTCAAGGTGACCAGCCCGGCCGCCGGGTCGGTCACCATGCACCGCTCGACCGCGTCGACCATGGAGCAGGTGGACAGTCTCGACGTCCCCGCGCACGGCACCCTGCAGCTCGCCCGGGGCGGCAACCACCTCATGATCATGGGATGGCAGAAGACCCCGGCCCTCGGCGACGAGCTGGAGCTCGACCTCACCTTCGCCAAGTCCGGCACCATCTCCGTCAAGGTTCCGGTCAAGGAGCTCACCTACCGGCCCAGCCAGAGTTAAGGGGACCGCCACCATGCAGTCGGCCGGCCTGGAGAAGGCCACCCACCGCCGGATCGCCGGGGTGCTCGGAGTGCTCGGCGCGCTGCTCGCGCTGATGCTCGCGGGCGCCGGTCCGGCCTCCGCGCACGCCACCCTGGATTCCACCGACCCGCGGCAGAACTCGGTCGTCGCCACCGCCCCGCAGGCGGTGACGCTGACGTTCAGCGAGTCCGTCTCGCTCTCCGGCGACTCCGTCCGGGTGCTCGACCCGGCCGGCCAGGCCGTGGACACCGGCAACCCGGCGCACGCCGACGGCAAGGGCAACACCGCCCGGGTCGGGCTGCGCGGCGGGCTCGCCAACGGCACGTACACGGTGGCCTGGCGGGCGGTCTCGGACGACTCGCACCCGGTCGGCGGGGCGTTCACCTTCTCCATCGGCGCGCCCTCGGACACCTCGGTGTCGGCGACCGCGCTGCAGGGCGCGGAGGCCGACGGCCTGGTCGCCTTCCTGTACGGGACCGGGCGCACCGTCGCGTACACCGCGTTCGCGCTGCTGGTCGGCGTCGCCGCCTTCGTCCTGATCTGCTGGCCGGCCGGCACCGCCCGGCGCCGGGTGCAGCGGCTGCTGATGACCGGCTGGACGGCGCTGCTGGTCTCCACCGTCGCCGTGCTGATGCTGCGCGGCCCGTACGAGCGCGGCTCGGGGGTCGGGCAGGCCTTCGACCTGTCGCTGATGCGCGCCACGCTGGACGAGCGGATCGGCACCGCGCTGGCCGCCCGGCTGCTGCTGCTCGCGGCGGGCGGGGTGTTCCTGTCGCTGCTGGTAGGGCAGCTGGGGCAGCCGCCGCGGCCGGTCGTCCCGAAGCCGCGGGACGAGGACGGCTCCGAGGGCTCCGACGGCTCCGCCGGCTCCGCCGGTCTCGCGGTGTCCGAGGAGGACGCCGAGGCCGCCGAGCTGCGCGAGCTGGAGCGGCGGGCCGCCGAACGGCCGCAGCGCGAGGTCCGGCTCGGGCTCGGCGTGGCCGGGCTGGTGCTGGCGGTCGCCCTCTCGGCGACCTGGGTCGGCGCCGACCACGCCTCGGTGGGCATCCAGGTCTGGCTGGCGCTGCCGCTCGGCATCCTGCACCTGCTCGCCATGGCGCTCTGGCTGGGCGGGCTGGCCGCGCTGCTGGTCGCGCTGCGCGAGGGCGTCGGCGCCGAGGTGGTGGACCGCTTCTCCAGGATCGCCTTCGGCTCGGTGGCCGTACTGGCCGTCACCGGGATCTACCAGTCCTGGCGGGGCCTGGGCAGCTGGGGCGCGCTGACCGGCACCGAGTACGGGCGGCTGCTGCTGGTGAAGAGCGGCTGCGTGGTCGCGATGCTCGGCGTCGCCTGGATCTCCCGCTCCTGGCTGGCCCGGCTGCGCTCGGCCCCGGCCGAGTCGGTGGAGGTCGCACCGGCCGAACTGCCGGAACCGGTCGCCGTGGCGACGCACAGCGAGGACCCGGTCCGGCAGGCGCAGCTGGAACGCCAGCGGGCCGCCCTGCGGAGCGCCGGACGCGACCGGGGGCTGACCCCGACCCGGGCCGGGCTGCGCCGCTCGGTGCTGGTCGAGGCGCTGGTCGCGGTGGCGGTGCTGGTGGTCACCACGATGCTCACCAACTCCCCGCCCGGACGGGTCGCGGGCGAGCTCAAGGCCGGGGCGGCCGCCGCTCCGGCGGCCGGCGGGGCCCCGGTGGCGCCGCAGACCGAGCCGGGCCGCACCGTCGAGCTCAAGCTCCCGTACGACACCAAGGGCCGGACGCCGAACGCCAAGGGCACCGCGACCGTCACCCTCAACCCCGCCCGGACCGGGCCGAACGAGGTGACGCTCGCGCTCGCGGGCGCGGACGGGCAGCCGGTGGACGTCCCCGAGGTGGAGCTCGCCTTCACCCTGCCGGACCGCGACCTCGGCCCGCTGCCGGTCGCGCTCACCCCGGAGGGCACCGGCCGCTGGATCGGCACCGCACAGCTCCCGCTGGCGGGCAACTGGGTGGTGTCGGTGCAGATCCGCTCCTCCGACATCGACCAGACCACCCCGACCCAGCAGTTCAGGATCGGGTGAGCGGGATGACGGACACCTCCACGGGGCACGTTGCGGCGGAGCCCGGCCCGACGGACCACGGGTCGGGTCCGGCGGGGCCCGCGGGCTTCACCCGGCGGGCGCTGCTCGGCACCGCCGGGGCCGGACTGCTGGCCGGCGCCGGCGCGGGCGTCGCCGGGGCCGTCGCCCTGGACGGCCGGCCGGGCGGGACGGCGGACGCGGCGGGCCCGTCCGGCGGGACGCTGGGCTCCGCCCGGGTGCCGTTCCGCGGCGAGCACCAGGCCGGGATCACCGACCCGGCGCAGGCCAGGGTCCAGCTCGCCGCCTTCGACCTGGCCGTGGGCGTCGGCCGGGACGGGCTGCGCACCCTGCTGCAGCGCTGGACGAAGGCCGCCGAGCGGCTGACCGCAGGGGAGCCGGCCGAGGAGTTCGACGACCAGGTCGCGCTGGACGCCGGGCCCTGCTCGCTCACCGTCACGGTCGGCTTCGGCGCCGCCCTGTTCGACAAGGCCGGGCTGGCCGACCGCCGCCCGCCCGGGCTCGAACCGCTGCCCGCCTTCCCCGGCGACGCGCTCGACCCGGCCCGCGGCGACGGCGACCTGTTCGTCCAGATCGGCGCGGACGACGCCCTGGTCGCCGTGCACGCCCTGCGGGTGCTGCAGCGGCTCGCGGCCGGGACGGCGGCGCTGCGCTGGCAGTCGGCCGGCTTCGCCCGCACCCCCGGCGCCGCCGCGCGGCCGGTGACCGGACGCAATCTGATGGGCCAGATCGACGGCACCAACAACCCCCGTCCGGACGAGGAGGGCTTCGCCGCCACGGTGTTCTGCGCCGCCGGCGGCGACCAGCCGGGCTGGCTGGCCGGCGGCTCGTACCTGGTGTTCCGGCGGATCCGGATGCTGCTGGACCACTGGGAGGCGCTTCCGGTGGACCGGCAGGAGCGGGTGATCGGTCGGCGCAAGTCGGACGGCGCCCCGCTCGGCGCACCCGCCGGGGCCGGCGAGCGGTCCCCGGTCGACCTCGCCGCGCAGGGCCCGGACGGCAGCCTGGCGATCCCCGCCGACGCGCACATCCGGGTCGCCGCCCCGGCGGCCAACGGCGGGGCGGCGATGCTGCGCCGCGGCTTCTCGTACCACGACGGGCTGCTGCCGGACGGCTCCCCGGACGCCGGGCTGCTCTTCCTCGCCTTCCAGGCCGACCCGCGCAAGGGCTTCACCCCGGTGCAGCGCAAGCTCTCCCGGGGCGACGGCCTCTCCCGCTTCCTGCGGCACGAGGCCGGCGGTCTGTACGCGCTGCCACCGGGCCCGCCGCCCGGCGGCTACCTCGGACAGCAGTTGTTGGAGGGGTAGTTCCCCCGGATTCACCGGGACGCACCGCCGCGGTTCCGGTCGGTGGAACGCTTTCCTGCCGGGGCCGCGGAGTCGTTAGGGTGACTGCTTCGGCACACTCCGCCCGCGCAGCACCGAGATTCCCACGGAGGCATCATGTCGGCCACCCGCTACACCTACCTCGGACCGGCCGGCACGTTCACCGAGGCGGCCCTGCACACCCTGCCCGAGGCGGCGACCCGGGAGCTGGTGCCGCTGTCCTCGGTGGCGCTGGCACTGGACGCGGTGCGCGGCGGGGAGGCGTCCGGGGCGTTCGTCCCGATCGAGAACTCGGTGGAGGGCGCGGTCACCGCGACCAACGACGAACTCGCCTCCGGCGCACCGCTGATGATCTACCGTGAGGTGCTGCTGCCGATCACCTTCGCGCTGCTGGTGCGACCGGGCACCGAGCTGTCCGGGATCAAGACGGTGACCAGCCACCCGGTGGCCCAGCCGCAGGTGCGGCGCTGGCTGGCGGCCAACCTGCCGGAGGCGAAGTGGGAGTCGGCCGCCTCCAACGCGGACGGCGCCCGGCTGGTCTCCGAGGGCCACTACGACGGCGCGTTCGCCGGGGAGTTCGCGGCGCCGATCTACGGGCTGGAGCCGCTGGTCAAGGAGATCGCGGACGCCAAGAGCGCGGCCACCCGGTTCGTGCTGGTCGGCCGGCCGGGCCGGGTCTCCTCGCCGACCGGCGCGGACAAGACCTCGATGGTGGTCTGGCTGCCGGACGACCACCCGGGTGCGCTGCTGGAGCTGCTCCAGGAGTTCGCGGTGCGCGGGGTCAACCTGATGCGGATCGAGTCCCGCCCGACCGGCGAGGGCATGGGCAGCTACTGCTTCCTGATCGACTGCGAGGGCCACTTGTCCGAGCGCCGGGTCGGCGAGGCGATGATGGGGCTCAAGCGGATCTGCCCGCAGGTGCGGTACCTGGGCTCCTATCCGCGCGCCGACCGGCAGGAGTCCACCCACCGGCGGCCGGGGACCTCGGACGAGGATTTCTCCTCGGCGGCGGACTGGCTCTCCCGCGCCCTCGACGGCCGCGGGAACATCTGAGGCCCGCGGGGCATCGGCGACCTCCGCAGCCGTCCGGACACCCTGATTGCATCTTTTGTCTTTCCGACCTTTTCCGACTGTTTCGGATCGGGTCGACCGGGCGGGGCGGACGGCCCCGTCCGTCGTCCACAGGCGGCCCGGGGCCGGGGGCCGCTGTCCACAGGGCTCCCCGCTGTCCACAGCCCCGAGTTATCCACAGGCCGGGGGAGAGTCGACAAACCGGTATAGCCATTGCCCAGAACTGGTCGGACCATCGGTTTGCGTCGCAGAGATGACCAATCGGACCAGAGTCACCCGGTTGCCAGCAAATCACCCGTCCGAGTGCTTCAATTCCCTCACTCGGGAAGGTTGATTGAGGTTTGAAACCTCAATTCCCTGGTTCGTTCACACGGAGGGCCATCCTCCCCCTGGATCCACAGGCCAGGGGTCGGGCCTGTGGATAACCCGGTGGCGGAGCGTTCCCCACAGAAGTTATCCACAGGATCGGGCGAGTTATCCCCAGGGGAAATGCCGTACTGGTGGAGGAACGGTCGCCCGGTACGCTTGGGCCTGTGATTGACCTTCGCCTGCTCCGTGAGGACCCTGACCGAGTGCGCGCCTCGCAGCGCGTCCGTGGCGAGGACGTCGACCTGGTCGACGCCCTCCTCTCCGCCGACGAACGGCGCCGGTCCTCGGGCAGCCGCTTCGACGAACTGCGCAGCGAGCAGCGGGTGCTCGGCAAGCAGGTCGCCCAGGCCAAGGGCGACGAGAAGGCCGCCCTGCTGCAGCGCACCAAGGACCTGGCCGCCGAGGTCAAGGCCGCCGACGCCGAACAGGGCGCGGCCAAGGAGGAGGCCGACCGCCTGCTCCGCTCGCTGGCGAACCTCATCGACCCGGCGGCCCCGGTCGGCGGCGAGGAGGACTTCGTCACCCTCGAGGAGATCGGCACCCCGCGCGACTTCGCCGCCGAGGGCTTCGAGCCCCGCGACCACGTCGAGCTCGGCCAGATCCTCGGCGCGATCGACACCGAGCGCGGCGCCAAGGTCGCCGGTGCCCGCTCCTACTACCTGACCGGCGTCGGCGCGCTGCTGGAGCTCGCCCTGGTCAACATGGCGATCGCCCAGGCCACCGCGGCCGGCTTCACCCCGATGATCACCCCGGCCCTGGTCCGCCCGGCCGCCATGGACGGCACCGGCTTCCTCGGCCAGGCCGCCGAGAACGTGTACCACCTCGCCGAGGACGACCGGTACCTGGTCGGCACCAGCGAGGTCCCGCTCGCCGCGTACCACATGGACGAGATCCTCGACGCCGACAAGCTGCCGCTGCGCTACGCCGGCTACTCGTCCTGCTTCCGCCGCGAGGCCGGCACCTACGGCAAGGACACCCGCGGCATCATCCGCGTCCACCAGTTCGAGAAGGTGGAGATGTTCGTCTTCACCACGCCCGAGGACGCGGAGAACGAGCACCGCCGCCTGCTCCAGTGGGAGAAGGACTTCCTCAACGCGCTGGAGCTGCCGTACCGGGTGATCGACGTCGCCTCCGGCGACCTCGGCGCCTCGGCCGCGCGCAAGTTCGACATCGAGGCGTGGATCCCCACCCAGGGCAAGTACCGCGAGGTCACCTCGACCTCCAACACCACCGAGTACCAGGCCCGCCGGCTGGCGATCCGGATGCGCGAGGAGGGCAAGACCCGCCCGCTCGCCACCCTGAACGGCACCCTGGTCGCCGTCCCGCGCACCATCGTGGCGATCCTGGAGAACCACCAGCAGGCCGACGGCTCGGTCGTCCTGCCCGAGGCGCTGCGGCCGTACCTCGGCGGGCGGACCGTCCTCGAACCGGTCAAGTAACCCGGCCAGCACCACCCAGCACCACCCGCAACTCCCGGGAGACGTAAGGCCCATGAGCACCATCAGCCCCAGCCTCGCCTCCCCCGGCGGTGGCGGCCTGCCCTACCGGCTGGTCGCCACCGACCTCGACGGGACCCTGCTCACCAGCGGGGAGACCGTCTCCGAGCGCACCCGCGCCGCCCTGGCCGCGGCCACCGGCGCGGGCGCGCTGCACATCATCGTCACCGGGCGCTCGGCGGTCTGGGCCCGCCCGGTCTTCGACGAGATCGGCTACACCGGGATAGCGGTCTGCGGACAGGGCGCCCAGGTGTACGACGCCGGCGCGCACAAGCTGCTCACCTCGCTCACCCTGGACCGGCGGCTCGCCGCGCTCGCGATCGAGAAGATCGAGACCGAGACCGGCCCGCTGGCCATCGCCGCCAACCAGGACGGCCTCGACGGCCAGGTGCTGGCCGGCCCCGGCTACGAGCTGCTGATCGGCTCCGACCTGCCGGTCGTCCGGGTCGATCGCGGCGGACTGTTCGACGCCCCGCTCAGCAAGCTCTACATCCAGCACCACGCCCTCACCGACGACGCCCTCGCCGAAGCCGCCCGGCGCGCCGCCGGCGACCTGGTCGGCGTGGTGATGGCCGGCGCCGGCGTCGTCGAACTGCTCCCGCTCGGCCTGTCCAAGGCCACCGGACTGGCCGTCGCCGCCCGCCGCCTGGGCGTCCGCGCCGCCGACACCATCGCCTTCGGCGACATGCCCAACGACGTCCCGATGTTCGGCTGGGCCGCCCACGGCGTCGCCATGGCCAACGCCCACGAGGAACTCCTCGCCGTCGCGGACGCCGTCACCACCAGCAACGACGAGGACGGCGTCGCCGCGGTCCTGGAGCGCCTCTACCCGCAGCGCTGACACCTCCGGCGGGGAGGCGCCCGGCCACCGGGCATCGGGCACCCGCCGCGATCTCCTGCCCCGCGCACAGGTCCCCGCGCCCCTGGTGGGGTGCGGGGATCCGTGTCCGGGGGTACATCCAGGGTTCATGGGCTGGTCAGGGGTGGGTTGTAGGATGACCGGGCAAGCGGTTGTAGGATGACCGACGACCGGTGATGACGTGTGCGGTGGAAAGGGAGGTCCGGCATGAGCGGCGGTTTGCAGGCGGCCGGGCGGCGCTCCCTGGTGGACACCGCGATCGAGCAGTTGCGGGCGCAGCTGGCGGGTGGGGCGTGGCCGGTGGGCTCGCGGATTCCCACCGAGCACGAGCTGGCCGAGCAGCTGGCCGTCGGCCGGAACACCGTGCGGGAGGCCATCCGGGTGCTGGTGCACGCCGGGATGCTGGTCTCCCGGCAGGGCGAGGGGACGTTCGTCCGCTCCACCAGCGACCCGGCGTCCGTCCTGCGCGGCGTCCAGCGCTCGGGCATCCGGGACGTCCTGGAGGTCCGCGCGGCGCTGGAGACCGAGGGCGCCCGGCTGGCCGCGCTGCGGCACACCCCCGAGGACATCCGGCGGATGCGCGCCGCGCTGGCCCGTGAGGCCGAGGTGTTCGCGGCGCACCCCGAGCGGGCGAGCCGCGAGGCCACCGTCGAGCACGACCTGGAGTTCCACACCGCCGTCGTCGAGGCCGCGCACAACCCCGCGCTGGCCGAGGTGTACCGCTACTTCGGCGCCTCCGTACGCGAGGCGATGACCTCCGCCTTCGGCGACCACGACATGCCCGAGGCGGTCGTCGCGACCCACGAGGCGCTGGTCGACGCGATCGAGAGCGGTGACCCGGACCGGGCCGAGGCGGCGTGTCGTGCGCTGCTCGCCGGCCCGACCGCGGCCGTCGAGCAGCTGCTCGCGGCCATCGCGGCGCGGAAGTAGGACGGCGCGAGCCTCCCTTCCGCCGTCCGCATCCACGCACCTTCACGAAAGAACAGCACATCCATGGCCGTCACCCGTGCCCAGCAGCCGGTTGTCACCACGTCCGCCCCGCTCCCCCTCCGCGCCCGGGCGGCTCATCCGCTCCTGCTGCTGACCGGCATCCTGCTGGTCGCGCTGAACATGCGCGCCTGCCTGGCGGCGGTCTCCCCGATGGTCGGCGAGATCCAGCGGACCTTCGGCCTGTCCGCCACCGCGAGCGGGCTGATCACCACCGTCCCGGTGCTGTTCCAGGGCGTCGGCGCCCCGCTCACGCCCCGGCTGACCCGCCGCTTCGGCGCCGAGCGGGTGGTGCTCGGCGCGGTGCTGGTGCTCGGCGCGGGCGTGCTGCTGCGGGTGCTGCCCTCGGTGGCGGCCCTGTACGCGGGCTGCGTGGTGATCGGCGTGGCCATCGCGGTGCTGAACGTGTCGATGCCGGGCCTGGTGAAGCGCGAGTTCCCGGACCGCGCGGCCACCATGACCGGCGTCTATTCGACCACCATGCTGGTCGGCGCCACCCTCGCGGCCGGCACCTCCGTCCCGCTGGAGCACGCGCTGGGCGGCGGCTGGCGGGCCTCGCTGGGCGCCTGGTCGCTGCTCGCGCTGATCGCGGCGGTCGCCTGGCTGCCGCAGGTGCTGCGCTCGCGTCAGGAGCGGCGGGGGGCGGTGGCCGCGGCCGCCGCGCCGGCCAAGCCGATCGAGGGCATCTGGAAGTCCCCGCTGGCCTGGCAGATCAGCCTCTTCATGGGCATCTCGTCGCTGCTGGTGTACACCCTGGTCGCCTGGATGCCGACCATCCTGGCCGACCACGGCATGGACCGCGGCCAGGCCGGTCTGGTCTTCGCCTTCTCCAACCTGGTGCAGGTGGCGGGCGCCTTCCTGGTGCCACTGCTGGCCGGCCGGATGACCAGCCAGCGCGGGCTGGCGCTGACCATGGTCGCCCTGAACGGGCTGGGCATCGCGATGCTGCTGGTCGCGCCGGTCTCCGCCGCGTGGGTGTCGGCGACCATCCTGGGCGTGGCCCAGGGCGGTTCGCTGGGCCTGGGCCTGGCGTTCATCGTGCTGCGCACCCGCACCGCGGCCGGTGCCGCCCAGCTGGGCGGGATGTCGCAGGCGATCGGCTATCTGGTCGCGGCGGCGGGCCCGGTCGGCGCGGGTGCGCTGCGCCAGCTGACCGGCGGCTGGGAGACCCCGCTGGTGCTGATGCTGGTGCTGGTCCTGGTGGTCGGCGCGGCCGGCTGGGGCGCGGGCCGCAACCGCACCCTCTGAGCCGCTGGCCGGCGAGAACGCGGCAGTGGGCCCCGGACACCCTCAGG
>NZ_JBHXEM010000187.1:0-13003 GCF_042724755.1 Kitasatospora sp. NPDC127067
CCGTCGGGGGGGCCGCGGCCCAGGGGGGCCCCGGCCCGGGCGCGGACGGTCGGGACCCGCTGAGGGCCGGCCCGCGCGGTCGGGCCCTCAGCGGGACTCAGAGCCGCTGGGCGAGCCGCCCGCCGGTCCGCCCGCCGGTCCGCCCGGCGCCGGCCGGGGCGAACGACGGCCGGCCCGGGTCGAGCAGCCACATGCCCGGGCGGACCTCCACGGCGGCCGCCCGCCCGTCCGGACCGGCGATCCGCTCCGCGGTGCGGCGGGCGTAGGTGGCCCAGCGGCGGTCGCCGAGCCGTTCGGCGGCCCTCCCGCACTCGTCGAGCAGCCGGAGGGCGCCGAGCGGGAGCCCCTGGTGCAGGTTCACCATCGCCAGACCGCCCAGCGCGGCCACGACCCCCCGCAGGTCGTGGCCGGCCGAGCAGAGGGCCAGCGCCCGGCCGTACCGCCGGGCGGCGGTCGTCAGGCGGCCCCGGCCGAGCAGGACGTCGGCCTCGCCGATCCGGCAGCGCGCGGCCCCGAGCCGGTCTCCGGCCAGGCCGAACAGCCGGCGGGCCTCGCCGTACCGGCCGAGCGCCCGGTCCGCCTCGCGCCGCTGCCAGGCGAGGTCGCCCAGGGAGTGGAGCACCGCCGCCTCGGCGGCCGGGGAGCCCGCCCGGCGCGCGGCGTCGAGCGCGAGCCGGTGGGAGGTCTCCCACTGGTCCCAGACCGCGCAGGTCTGGAAGTACCCGGCGGTACTGCCCGCCAGCTCCCACACCAGGGACCACAGCCCGGCCGCGTGCGCCAGCCGCACCGACTGCACCAGCCCGGCGGCCTCCTGCCGGAACCAGGCCAGCGGCGCGCACGGCGCCGGTGCCCGGTCGCCCGCGCCGGACGGCGGCGCCGGGGCCGGCTCCTCGGGCTGCCGGCTGCGGCCGGGCGTGAGCAGCGCGTCGGCCCGGCGGGCGAGGGACAGGTAGGCGGCGCACAGCCGCGCCGTCGCCGCGCGCAGCGAGTCCGTGCGCTCCTGCTGGCGCAGCTCCCCGGAGAGCACCCGCAGCAGCTCGTGGAAGCCGTAGCGGACCTGCCCGTCCGGCTGCGGCCTGGTCTCCAGCAGCTGGGCGCGGACCAGGCCCTCCACCAGCTCCTCGGCGACGGGCGCCTCGACGTCGAGCAGCGCCGCCACCGTCCACAGCGCGAAGTCGGGCACGGGGGCCAGCCCCAGCAGCCGGAACGCCCGCTGCTGCTCGGGCCGCGCCTCCTGGTACGCCGTCATCAGGCAGGCCCGCAGGTCGAGGTCGCCCTCGCGCAGCCGCTCCAGCCGGGTCCGTTCGTCGCGCAGCCGGGCCGCCAGGCCCTCGGCGGTGGTGTGCGGACGGGCGACCAGCGAGGCCGCCGCGACCCGCAGGGCCAGCGGCAGGTGGCCGCAGAGCCCGGCGATCTCCGCCACCGCCACCGGGTCGGCCGCCATCAGCTCCCCGCCGGCGACGTGGAGCATCTCCATCGCCTCGTCCGGGCGCAGCGGCTGGAGGACGAGGTGCCGGGCGCCGTCGAGGGCGGAGAGCATCCGCCGGCCGGTGACGATCACCGAGCAGTCGCCGACCGCCGCCAGCAGGGGGCGGATCTGCTCCTCCGAGCCGGCGTCGTCGAGCACCAGCAGCGGCCGGCGCCCCCGTAAGGCGCGCTGCAGTGCCGCGGTGAGCTGCCCGCGGTCCGCCGGGACCTGGTCCGCCGCGCCGTGGTCGCCCCCACCGAGCCCGCGCAGCAGGGCGGTTGTCGCCTCGTCGGCGGTCAGCGGCCGGCCGAGCGGCCCGCGCAGCCGGACCAGGACCTGGCCGTCCGGGAACGCGTCCGCGACCTGCCGGGCCAGCTGCACCGCGAACGCGGTCTTGCCCACGCCGGCCCGTCCGGCCACCGCCACCAGCCGCACCGGCGGCCGGCCGGCCTCGCCGCGCAGCATCCGCTCGGCCGAGGCGGTCTCCTCGTGGCGTCCGATGAGCCTCTCCGTCCCGCCGGGCAGCCCCCGCAGCGGCCCGGTGGTCGGGGAGGCGGCCGGGGCGACGGACCCGCCGGCCGGCTCGGGAGGTCTCCAGTCGAGGGACGGGTCCGAGCGCAGGATCCGCTCCTGGAGGCGCTTGAGCGAGCGCCCGGGTTCCACGCCGAGCTCCTCGACCAGCGAGCGCCGCAGCCTGGCGTAGACCCGCAGGGCGTCCGACTGGCGGTCGGTGCGGTACAGCACCACCATCAGGTGGCCGTGCAGCGCCTCCCGCAGCGGGTGCTCGGTGGCCAGCGCCATCAGTTCCCCGGCGAGCTTGCGGTGGTGGCCGAGCCGCAGGTCCGCCCGGATCCGCTGGTCGAGTGACTCCATCCGCAGCTCGTCCAGCCGGATGGCGGTGCTCTCCAGGCGCACCCCGTGTGGCACGCCGGACAGCGCCGGGCCGGTCCACACCGCCAGCGCGTCGTGCAGCAGCCGGGAGGCGGCGGCGAAGTCGCCCTGCTCGTAGGAGGTACGGCCGGCCACCCGCAGCGTCTCGAAGCGGGCCAGGTCGAAGTCCTCCTCGGGCACTCGCAGCAGGTACCCCGGGGACCGGGTGAGCAGCAGTTCCTCGGTCTCCAGTCCGGGGGGTCTGCCCTCGGCCAGCAGCTTGCGCAGCTGGGAGATGTACACCTGGAGGGTGGTGGTCGCGGTGCGGGGCGGTTCGGTCCCCCAGAGCTCGTCGATCAGGCTGTCCGAGGAGATGACCTCCCCGGCGCGCACCAGCAGGGTCGCGAGCAGCGCGCGCGGTTTGGCGGCGGACGGCGTGCGGGGGGACAGCGAGACCGGCCCCAGGATCCGGAAGCGCATCACATGGTCCTTTCGATCGGCCGGGTTCAGCAGTCCTGCAGGAGGGAGGCGGAGGCACTGGCGACGACCCGGCTGCCCTGGCTGAAGACGACCCGCATCCGGGCGACCGGCCGGCCGGCCGCGTCCCGGGTGGGGCGGCGGGAGGAGACCGTGCAGGCGAGCGGCAGGTCGGTGTCCCCGAGGCCCCGGTAGGAGGTCCGCCAGTGGGTCAGGACGGCGTGGCCGGGCTCGAAGCCGTGCAGCTCCGCGGCCACCAGCAGGGACGCCTGCCGGGAGGCCTCCAGGAACAGCGACCCGGGGATCGGGCCGTCGGCCGCCGCGCGGAAGAGTCCGTGCTCCGGGGCCGGGTCGACCGGCAGCAGGAACTCCCCGTCGAGGACCCTGAGCGGCGGACCGACCAGCACGTTGCGCGGGTCGGTCCGTCCGACGCGGGCCGGGCGCAGTGCCCCGTCCGCGCCGGGCGCGGACACCGCGCAGGAGTCGTTCAGGCTCTCGCGCCTGCCCCGGGCGCGGTGGCTGCGGTGCACCCCGGGCATGACGAACACCAGCCTGGTCCGGTTGAGTCCGCAGTTCACTCCGTCGATGGCCACCCGGGCCACGCACTCCAGGCCGCGCGGGACGCCGTTGACCACGTCGCCCGGGGTCAGGGTGAGCTCCATGGCGAGGTGGGCGGCCCGCCCGGTGCGGCGCCACGGCGAGAGGTCCAGGACGTCGACGCTGCTGGAGGCGAAGGCCTCGGGCCGGTCGGCCGGGACCCGGAAGTACTGCTGGGCGATGAAGTGCGCCGCCTGGTGCATCGTCTCCGCCGGGAACAGGACGTCGTGGAAGGTGCCCGGACCGTCGGTGAACAGCTCGTGGTCGTCCGGCAGTTCGGCCGACAGCACGAAGTGCTGCTCCTCCGGGGCGGTGGTGTCCAGGGCGAAGCCCTCGGCGGTGGAGGGGCGTCGCAGCAGGTGCAGCGGCGCGGCGGGCCGGCCGCCGGCGGGGAAGGGCCCGTCCGGTCGGGCGGGCGGGTAGGGGAACGGGAGCGCTGTATCCATGGCAGTGGTCCTCGGGTCGGTGGCGCCCGGAGCGTCGGGTCGGGTGGGGGCGGGGCCCCCGGGGCTACCCGTGCGGCGCGGAGACCGTCCGCAACGGCGCGGAGGTGACCACGCGCAGGGACCGCGCGGCCTCGACCGAGTCGCAGCCGGCCAGTCCGAGCGCGTCCCGCAGCTCCTCGGTCAGCATGCGCAGGACGCCGCCGACCCCGGCCTGGCCGCCGGTGGCGAGGCCCCAGAACACCGGGCGGCCGACCAGGACGCCGTCGGCGCCGAGCGCCAGGGCCTTGACGATGTCGCTGCCGGTGCGCACCGCGCCGTCGACCAGGACCTCGCAGCGGCCGTCCACGGCGTCCCGGATCTCCGGGAGCACCGCCATCGGCGGTACGGCGCCGTCGAGTTGGCGCCCGCCGTGGTTGGAGACGACGATCGCGTCGACCCCCTGCTCCGCCGCCTGCCGGGCGTCCCGGGGATCGAGGAGGCCCTTGAGGACCAGCCGGAGTCCGGTGCGCTCGCGGAGCCGTTCGATGTGCCGCCAGGAGAGCGAGGCGGTCATGAAGGCCTTGGTGTGCTCCGCCACCGCGGACGTCCGGGACCGCTGGGCATGGGCCCGGGAGGCCGAGCCGTCACCGAGGTGGGCGGCCTGGACGTCCAGCGGCAGGGTGAACTGGTTGCGCACGTCGCGCAGCCGGCGTCCCATCCAGGGCAGGTCCACGGTCAGCATCAGCGCCTCGCAGCCGGCCTGCTCGGCCCGGTCGACGAGGTCGAACAGCCTGGCCTCGTCGTTGAGCCAGTACAGCTGGAGCCAGAGCCGGCCGCCCTGGGCGGCGATCTCCTCCAGCGGGTAGCTGCTCAGGGTCCCGGTGACGAAGGGGACACCGGCGTCCCGGGCCGCGCGGGCCACGGCGAGTTCGCCGTCCGGGTGCACCAGCCGGTGGTAGGCCATCGGGGCGACGGCGATCGGCGCCGCGGCGTCCCGGCCCAGCAGCGGGGACGCGGTGGCGCAGTCGGCGACGTCCCGCAGGACCCGCGGCACCAGGTGGAGCAGGTCGAAGGCGTCGCGGTTGGCGCGCACCGAGGACTCCGTGCCGCTGCCGCCGGCGACGAAGTCCCAGATGTCCGGCGGCAGGACCGCGGCGGCGGCCCGCTCCAGGTCCTGGAGGCAGGCGGGTTCGCGCTGCCACCGGGCGGCGGGCTCGTCGCGGACCGCCGGGGTGGGGAAGGAGGGGGCGGTCACCGCGCGGCACCGCCCTGCTTCGCCCGGTCCAGCTCGACGGCCTCGTACAGCGCCTTGATGTTGGAGCTCCCGAAGGTCTCCGCGCCCAGGCGCTCGATGACCTCGAAGAAGAGGGTGCGGCGGGGGTGGGCGGAGCGGGTGAAGATCTGGAACAGCTGGCCGGCGTGGTCCTCGTCCACCAGCAGGTTCCACCGGCGCAGGTCCTCCAGCGGGTGGTTCTTCGGGGTCAGCCGCCGGCCGAGGAGGTCGTAGTAGGAGCCGGGGGCGGTCAGGAACCGCACTCCGCGCTCGGCCAGGGCGGCGACGGAGCGCACGGCGTCCTCCACCGAGAAGGCGATGTGCTGCACGCCCGCGCCGCCGTGGCGGGCGAGGAACTCGTCGATCTGCCCGGGGTCGGCGGTGGTGTCGGGTTCGATGACGGTGAAGGTCACCGTTCCCGAGGGGCTCTGGACGACCTTGGAGTCCATCCCCTGGGAACCGGTGACGATGCGTTCCTCGAAGATGGTGTCGAAGCCCAGGACCCGGTTGTAGTGGTCGACGGTCGACTGGAGCTCGCCGGCGTCGACGCACACGGCGAAGTGGTCGATCCGCCGGAGGCCGACGGGCGGCGCGACCTCGCGCGCGGCGGCGAGGGCGGACGGGTCGACGACCAGTCCGTGGGGCAGCGCGGGCGGTGCGGCGCCGTCGTCCGGGACGAAGGTGTGCACGACGTCGCCGAAGCCGCCGACGGTCGCGGTGGTGCCGCCCGCCGGGTGCGGCGCCGGGGCGGCCACGGGCCGCGCGCCGCGCCGGGCGGCCTCGGCGAAGGCCGCGGTCACGTCGGGGACCCGCAGGGCGATGTCGGCGACCCCGTCACCGTGCCGTGCGGTGTAGGCGCCGGCGGGGTGGTCCGCGTCCCGGCTCTCGGTGAGGACGAGCGTGATGTCCCCCTGGGCGAGGGCGGTGCTCCTGAGGCCCGTCCCGGTCGCCACCTGCGGGGCGATGATCCGGAACGCGTACTGCCCGACCCAGGTGGCCGTGCCGGCGTCGATGTCGTCCACGCACAGCTCGACGTACTCGATGCCGAGGTTGCCGTAGACCGCGGACCCACTCACGTGATTCTCTCCTTGGAAATGTCGCAGGGCTCCGCCGGCGCGGGGCGGGCGAGCCGGCCGCGCAGGCTCGGGGGGCGTGCCGTCCGCTGCCCGGGGCGGGCCGCCCCGGGCAGCGAACGGACGTGCGGCGGCGCTCAGTTGGCGGCCATGGCCTCGACCAGGCTCTTCGGGCGCATGTCCGTCCAGTTGGCCTCGACGTAGTCCAGGCACTCCTGGCGGCCGGCCTCGCCGAACGCGGTCTCCCAGCCGGCGGGCACCTCGACGGAGGCGGGCCACAGCGAGTGCTGCCCCTCCGCGTTGCGCAGCACCAGGTACGGGGCGTCGTTGTTCTCGAACGGGTTCGTCACTGTCGTCTTCCTTAGCGGTGGTGGTGACGGCGCCGCGGGTTCGCGGCGGCCTCGGTTCAGTCGGCGGCCGGGACGCCGAGCCGGGACAGCAGGTCCCGCAGCAGGCCGGCCTGCTGGTCGGTGAGGTAGAAGTGGCCGCCCTCGAAGGCCCGCGCGGTGAAGGACGCCCGGGTCACCGGGGCCCACGCGGCCACCGACCCGGCGTCGGCGTCGGCATCCGCCTCCCCGTAGTAGGCGACGACGGGGACGTCCAGGACGGCACCGGCGGGATCGGCCCGGTACTCCTCCACGATGCGGTAGTCGGCCCGGACGGCCGGGAGCACCAGCTCCAGGAGGTCCGGGTGGTCCAGCGCGGCCGTCTCCGTGCCGCCCAACTCCTTGAGATGGCGGACGAGTTCGTGGTCGGGCGCGGTCGCGTACGACTGCTCCGGGACGCTCTCCCGCCCGGGGCCGGACCGCCCGGAGACGAACAGGGCGGTGATCCGGGCGCCGTGCGCCTCCTGGAGCCGGCGGGCGGCCTCGAAGGCGACCGACGCGCCCATGCTGTGGCCGAAGAACGCCAGCGGCCGGTCGAGCAGCGGGAGGCACTCGGCGACCACCGGGGCCACCAGGGCCTCCATGGTCCGCGCGGGCGGTTCGAGCAGCCGGTCCTCCCGCCCGGGGTACCGCACGGCGAGCAGCTCCACGCCGTCGGGGAGGGACGGCCCCCACGCCCGGTAGAAGCTCGCCGCGCCGCCCGCGTGCGGGAAGCAGACGATCCGGGTGCGGGGCTCCGCCGACGGTTTCACTACTCGCAACCACTGCTGTGCTGGGCGCACGTCTTTCCTCTCAGCCTCGGTCTCGATGGCACCCCGGGGGCCCGCGGTGCGCGGGCCGGCCTCACCGCGCGGCGGCCGCGGCCTGCTCCCGGACGAAGCCGGCCAGCCGGTCCAGCCCCTCGTCGATCTCCGCGGGGAGCAGGTGGCTGAAGGACAGCCGCATCACGCGGCGCGGCTCGGAGTCCGCGTAGAAGTGGTGCAGCGGCGTCCACAGCACGCGGTGCCTGCCGGCGCTGAGCTCCAGCAGTTCGTCGCTCGCCGCGAAGGGCACGGTGAGCAGCAGGAAGAACCCGCCGCTCGGGGTGTTCCAGGAGACGCCGGGCACCTGTCCGGCGCCGAACCGCGCGGCCAGGCCGTCCAGCATCAGCCGGAGGTTGGCGCGGTACGTCTCCCGCTCGCGCGCGTTGGCCGCCCGCAGGCTGTGCCGGTTCTCCAGCAGCTTCCCGGCGATGACGGCCTGGGCGATCGGCGAGGTGTTCACCGTCGTCATGCTCTTGATCTTCGCCAGCTCGTCGGCCAGCAGGCCTGCCTCGCCCCGCGGGCCGGTGACGGGCTGGTCCGCGACCACGTAGCCGACCCGGGCGCCGGGGAGCCCGGTCTTGGCGAACGAGCCGAGATAGACGACGCGTCCGTCGGTGTCGAGGGCCTTCATGGTCGGGGGCCCGTCGGGGTCGCCGAGCAGGCCGTACGGGTTGTCCTCCAGCACCAGGAGATCGAGCTCCGCGGCGGCCCGCAGCGTCCGCAGCCGGTCCTCCCGGCTCATCCGCACCCCGCCGGGGTTGGCGAAGTCCGGTACGAGGTAGAGGGCCCGCGGACGCCGGCCCGCCGCCCTGGCCTCCCGCACCACGGCGGTGAGGTCCGCCAGATCGACGCCCGCCGCGGACTCCCGGACCGGGAGCAGCGGCATGTCGACGAGCTGGGCGGCCCCGTGCACTCCGACGTAGCTCGGCGTCACCGCGAGCAGCACGTCCTCGGGGGTGGCGCGCAGCGCCCGCAGGGTCAGGTAGAGCGCCTCCTGGCAGCCCACGGTGACCACGACGGCCTCCGGGTCCACCACGATGCCCTCGTCGACGGCCAGGTGGGCCGCGACCAGTTCGTGGATGACGCCCTTGGTGCGGCCGTACTGGAGGACGGTGCGCCGGACCTTCGCCTCGTCACCGTCGAAACGCTCGGAGAGGTGGCGGCGGTAGACGTCGAGGTGGCGGTGGACGTCGTCGAGGTCGAAGTAGCCCTCGAACGGTCGGCCCGCGGCGAAGGACACCGCGTCCGGGTAGTCCTGGGACACCTCGTTGAGAAAGTTCATCGACGCGCTCACCGGGGAGCCCAGCGATTCGTGCAGGTCCCGGACGTCGAGGGGCAGGGACGAGCCTGCCACGGTGCGGTTGCCCAACGGGCCCACTTCCCTTCTGACGGTTCGGCTCGGAGGTTCCGGCTCAGCGCACGGAGGCGACGGCGCGCGGTCGGCTGCCGGTCGCGAAGGCGTCCAGCACGCGCGCCGCGACCTCGTCGGGGGAGTCGCCGCGCGAGACCAGCCACGCCCGCGGCGCGGCGGCCGGGGCGTCGGCGTACAGCCTCCGGCGTCCGCCGCCCGTCACGTTGAGCAGGCAGGTCGCGTCCGGCGCGAGCCGCCCGTCCCGGACGGCGTCGCGCAGCGCCGCCACGGCGACGGCGGCCGCCGGCTCGATGTCGATGCCCTCCAGCTCCTCGAACACCGCCCGGGCCGCCTCCGCCTCCGCGCGGCCGGCGACCAGCATGTCGCCGGAGCCGGCGCGCAGGACGTCCCGGACGCCGCCGCCGACGAGGTAGGGGGGTGTCGCGTTGGCCAGCTCCGGGGCGTAGAGGTCGAGCGGTGCCGCGGCCCGCGCCGGGTCGTCCGGCTGCCCCTGCCACGCCCGGCCGAGCGGGGCGAAGTCCGCGTTCTGGCACAGGAGCATCCGCGGGACCGACTGCCCGTCGGCGGCACCGGAGGCGATGACGCGCTCGGCGGCCTCGTGGACGGCGATCGCCCCGGCGCCGCTTCCCACCGCCTGGACGTAGACCTCGGGAAGGACCCCCATCTCCTCGAAGGCGGCGAGGGCGACCACGCCCAGCCCGTCGCGGCGGCCGACGTTGCGGACCCCGCCCTCGGCGAAGAACCCGGGACCGCAGGCGATCAGCTTCCGGCTGAAGTCGATCGCGTCGTTGTAGGTGGCGTCCTCCAGTGCGACCACCTGGACGTCCGCCGACCCCGCGTCGGCGGCCGCCACGGCCGGCAGTGCCCGGCTCGGGACCACCAGCAGCCGGGGGACTCCTTCGCTCCGGGCCGCGGCGAAGGCCGCCGCGGTGTTGCCGGCCGAGGCGATGACCATCACACCGGCCTGCTCGGGGGTGCGTCCCAGCACCGCGAAGGCCTCGAGCTCCTTGAAGGAGCCGGAGGTCATCCGGCAGCCGCGTTCGGGCCAGTACCCGCTGAAGGAGATCCACAGGTCGGTCAGGCCGAGGGCCTTCCCGAGCCCCTCGCTCCGGTAGACGGCCGGCCGGTGGGAGCCCTCGACCTCGCGTCGGACCGGCAGCCAGCCGTAGCGGAAGATGCCGGACCTCTCCGGCGTGACGGTGAACCGCTGTTCCGCGTACTCGCTGCGCAGCAGGGTGTCGTCCCCGCATCGCGGGCAGCTCAGGCAGAGCCCGTCGTCGGAGCTCCGCCAGTCGCAGCCGGCGCAAACGAGCAGGTAGGTACAAGCAGGATCCACGAGGGTGCGTTCCTTTCGCGTCGAACGGCGTCCCCGCCGTGGGCGCACCTGTCCGCGGACATCGCGGACCGGCCCCTGCCGCACGGTCGGAGGCATGCGTGTTCAGCCCTTTTCCGGCGCGCACCGGGACTTGCCGGGCACGCCGAAGTGCGACGCGCGACAATCGCGGCGTCGATATCCGGAAAAAGGGAAAAGACTGCCTGATAAACGCCTCGGCGGCCTTCGGATGGAAGGGGGCCGATGGGCTTTATGACATGTTCAGGACAGATTTCAGAGAGGCGTGGCCCCGAAAAGAAGGATTGCTGTGGACCCTGATGGAATGGGTCGGAAACTGTTCATCATACCCCGTTGTCCCCCGACGTGTGCAGCAAGCGTGTTCTGCAGGCTTGCGAGTGACCAGCATAGACGCCGCAATCGCAGTTTTCCTGTGACCGGGCTCACATTGCAGGGCTTCTGAAGATCGACTTTACTGTCCTGGCGCCTGCTCAGGAGCCCGTCGGATGTTGGCCGAGTCTGCCATCCGGACGCGGGAGCGGCGATCGCCGCGCATGGTTCATCATGTGCGCTTCGCGTGGCGAAGTGTCGGCAATACGGGGGAAAGTCAATGTGTGAGCGTTGTGGCGGGAATGGTCTCGCCGGATGTACCGAAGCGGGTCCTTCGATTCGCGGGCGGGGCCTTCGGCCCATTCCACGCAGGGGGGGTTCTGCGTCAATGCCCGCCGTTTTCTCCACACTTCTTTCGCCGGCGCTTCACTGACGCGTCGGCCGGTCCGCGCCAGGATTGATCCGAAAGCGGACAGACCATGACCGGCCGCCCGGGATTCCCGCGGTTCCGGTTTCCCCGAGGGGGCGGCCCGGGCTGCCCGGCGCCGGAGCGGCCGCCGTCCGGCCCGCCCGCGTCCCTCGTCGCCCGCCTGCCCGATTCCGCGCCCGGCCGCCCCTCCTCCGCAGGGTCCGGCCGAGGCCCCGGCCTGCCGTCGCGGCGGCCTCCCGGCGCCGGCGCCTCCTGCGGGAGGCCCCTGCCCCGAGGCCGGACGACCCCGGGCCCCGCACGCACGCACGCGTGGAAACACGCTCACAACGGGACGATGGAGTGGTATGAGCACGTCAGAAGTCGGCGTCGCGTACAAGGAGCTCTCTGCCGCGCAGCGAGGCATCTGGAACGCTCAGCAACTCGACCCGGACAACCCCGTCTACAGCGTGGCCCAGTGCCTGGAGATCGAAGGGGACCTGGACCCGCAGCTGTTCGAGCGGGCCGTGCGGGAGATCACCGGACGGGTCGAACCCCTCCACGTGCGCTTCACCGGATCGGGCACCTCGCTGCGCCAGTACGTGGCCGTCTCGGACGACTGGCCGCTGCACACCTTCGACGTCAGCGCCGAGCGCGACCCGGTCGCCGCCGCCGAGGCCTGGATGCGCGCCGACCTGGCCCGGCCGATGCGGCTGGACCGCGACCGCCTCTTCACCTACGCCCTGTTCCGCGTCGCCGCCGACCGCCACCTCTGGTACCAGCGCGGCCACCACATCGCCGCCGACGGCTTCAGCGGCGCCATCGTCGCCTCGCGGGTGGCCGCCCACTACACCGCCCTCGCGTCCGGCGGCCCGGTGCCCGAGCCGCGGACGGTGCCGCTGGACACCCTCCTGGACAAGGACACCGAGTACCGCGCCTCGGCGAGCTTCGCCGAGGACCGCGCCTACTGGGCCGAAACCCTGGCCGACCGCCCGGACATGCCCAGCCTCAGCGGCGGACGCCCGCCCGTCGGCACCCCGCACACCCTGGCCCGGCACGCCGAGACCGTCGACGCCGAGACCTCCGCGCACCTCCGCACGGCCGCACGCGGTCTGCGGACCACCGTCTCCGGCCTGGCCATCGCCGCCTCCGTGCTCTGCTTCCACCGCCTGACCGGCGTCGAGGACGTCGTCATCGGCGTCCCCGTCCTCGGCCGGAGCCGCCAGGAACTCGACGTCCCCGGCATGGCGGCCAACATGCTGCCGATCCGGGTGGCCGTGTCGGACGACCTCACCCTCCAGCAGCTCGTCCGGCGGGTCGGGACCGCGATCCGGACCGCGCTGCGCCACCAGCGGTACCGCTACGAGGACATTCTCCGGGACCTCGGGCTGGTCGGCCGCGGCAACCTGTTCAGCCTGGTCATGAGCGCCATGCCGTTCGACTACGACCTCGCCTTCGGCAACTGCTCGGTCCGGCTGAAGCCGCTGGGCGGCGGCCACTTCAACGACTTCTCGCTGTCGCTCTACGACAACTCCACCGACGGCCTCATCGGCATCGCCTCGGACGTCAACCCCGAGCTCTACAGCGACGACACCAACCGCGCCAAGGTGGCGCTCTTCCGCAACACCCTGCTGGCGATGGCCGCCGCCCCCGCCGACACCCCGCTCCGTCGGATCGAGGTGTTGGGCGAGGCGGAGCGGGAGCTGGTGCTGTTCGGGTGGAACGACACGGCGCGTGAGGTGCCGGCGGCGACGCTGCCGGAGCTGTTCGAGGCGCAGGCGGTGCGGACGCCGGGTGCGGTGGCGGTGTCGGACGCGGCGGGCGGTGTGACGTACGGGGAGTTGAACGAGCGGGCGAACCGTCTGGCGCACCTGCTGGTCGGGGGTGGTGTGGGGCCGGAGGACCTGGTTGCGGTGTGCCTGCCGCGCTCGGTGGAGCTGGTGGTGGCGCTGCTCGCGATCGGCAAGACGGGGGCGGCGTACCTGCCGCTGGACCCGGAGTACCCGGTCGAGCGGCTGGCGGCGACGGTGGCCGACGCCCGGCCGTCGGTGCTGGTCACCTCCGGTGCGACGGCGGGGCTGGGCCTGGGCGTTGGCGTCGGGGTGCGGCGGATCGACCTGGACGCCGCGGAGACCGCCGATGCGCTGAGCGTGCTGCCGGTGTCGGATCCGGAGCGTGCGGGCCACCGTCCGG
>NZ_JBHXEM010000188.1:0-12395 GCF_042724755.1 Kitasatospora sp. NPDC127067
GCCCCGTCCAGGGCGGCCGCTCCGGCCGGTCGGCAAGGCTCCGTCGGGCGGCTCCCCGCCGGGCGGCCTCCCGTCGAAGGGTCAGACCGTCAGCGTCTGGCCCGGGAAGATCAGGTCCGGGTCGCCACCGATGGTGCGCACGTTCTTCCGGTAGAGGCTGTCCGTGTCGGTGCCGAACTTGGCCGCGATCTCGCTCAGGGTGTCACCGCTCCTGACGGTGTAGCCGCCCGCGGCGGTGTTCTTCGGCGCGACCGGCGCGGACTGCGCGGGCTTGGCCGAGGGCTGCCCCTGGGGCGCCTGCTGCGCGGCGGCGGCCTTGGGGGCGGCGGGCTTGGCGGGCTTGGCCGCGGGCGCGGCGGCGGGCTTGGCGGGCTTGGCCGCGGGCGCGGCCGGCTTGGCCTCCGCGCCGCCCGAGGTGTCGACGGCGGCCGGGGCGCCGCCCCTGCCCAGGCCCGCCTTCTGCGAGCAGACGGGCCAGGCGCCCGGGCCCTGCGAGGCGAGGACCTTCTCCGCGACGGCGATCTGCTGCGCCCTGCTCGCCTTGTTGGCCTGGGAGGCGTACGCGGTCCCGCCGTACGCGGCCCAGGTGGACGGGGAGAACTGCAGTCCGCCGTGGAAGCCGTTGCCGGTGCTGATGCTCCAGTTCCCGCCGCTCTCGCACTGGGCGACGGCGTCCCAGGTGGAGGCGGTAGCGGCGGAGGCCGAGGTGGCCGTGACGAGGCCGGCCACCGGCAGGGCCGCGACGGCGGCGCCCGCGACGACCGCCATCCGAACGCGGTGGCGCTTGGGGGTGGCGGTGGTGTCGGTGGCAGCGGCGGTCTCGTGACGGGGATTCATACAGGTCCTCTCGACAAGTCCCGGGTGGGCATGCGGAACCAGGCCCGGGACATGGGCCGGCAGTTTTTCGCTCACCTCACTCGACGGGCGGCCGGACACGTGTCGGACGTGCCGTGCCGCCCCGGTCACCTCCGCACGCCGACGGCCTGTTGGAGCCGGCCTCGTCGGCGGGCACCGCCCTCGCGCCGCTGGTCAGTCGGCGGGCAGTGCGTCGGGGTGGACCCGGGTGGCGCTCGTTGCGCCGCCAATGAAGCTAGGGGGCATCACCCGGACGCAGCAAGCAATTCTTGGACGTCGCAGGTCAGTTGACTGTTACCGGCGGTATTGATCAAGAAGATGCGCCTGATTTGAATACTTTTGACCGAATTTTCAAGATCGAATGATCGAAATCCGTGCCCTCGCTCACACCTATCCCTCCGAGAAAGCTCACACGCCATCCACACGGAGGAATCGTCAGCTGACGCACCGTCACCATCCGGTCCGGAGTTCCCGGTTCCGCGCCGCCGCCGAGTGGCATCCGTCACGCCCGACACGCACCGCGATCGAAAAGGAACTCTCAGTGACGGCCGTCGAGCTCCGCGTCCCGGGCCAACAGCGCCGCCTGGACCCGGTTCTCGCAGCCCAGCTTGGCCAGGATCCGGCTGACGTAGGTCTTCACCGTCGCCTCGCTCATGTGGATCCGCGCCCCCGCGTCGGCATTGGACAGACCCTCTCCGAGCAGCGCCAACACCTCCAGCTCGCGCGGGGTGAGCACATCCAGCCGGCGCCGCGCCGCCACCGCGCGGGCGGCCAGCGAGGCACTGCGGCCGGAGGCCAGCGAGTCGACGATGTGCCGGGTGGCGGCCGGCGAGAGGAAGGCGTTGCCGCCCGCCGCCGCCCGGACGGCCTGGATCAGCTCGTTCGGCGCGGTGTCCTTGAGCAGGAAGCCGGCACCGCCCTCGGTCACGGCGCGCAGGACGTTCTCGCGCTCCCCGAAGGTGGTGAGGATCAGGGCCCGCGCGCCGGGGGCGACCCTCGCCAGCTCCCCGAGCGCCGTCAGCCCGTCCATCACCGGCATCTGAATGTCCAGCAGCACCACGTCCACCCGGTGCGCCCGCGCGAGCTCCAGCGCCTCGCGCCCGTCGGCGGCCTCCGCGACCACCTCGATGTCGGCGGCGGAGCCGAGGATCATCCTGATCCCGGCCCGGATCAGCGGCTCGTCGTCGGCGACGAGGACTCGGATCACGCTGGTCATTCCCCTCGAACGGTGCTTCGGCTGCGGCACCATCCTCACATCCCGGCGGGACCGCTCCGAACCACCCCGATCCGGACCACCGTGCTCCGAAACCGGCCCGGCCCGCCCCGCCGGGGCACCCGCCCGCGCACGGGGGCACTCAGCCCCTGGCGACGTACTCCTGCTTCTCCACCAACGCCCCGTCCCGGAAGCAGAATCGCGCCACGTGCTCCTCGTTCCAGCCGGCGCCGGGCGCACCGTTCAGGACGAACCAGCGGCAGTGCGCGCCCGCCGGCACCTCGGGCCCCGTCCCCTTATAGGTGTCGGTGAAGAAGTTGTTGCCGCGCGGCAGCGTCTGCAGCACCTCGGCCTCGGCGGTGCCGACCCTGATCTGGTCGTACATCGGCTTCTGGACGGTCGCGTCGTTGGTGCCCCGGACGAAGGCGATCACGCCCCAGACCACCAGGCCGAGCACGATCAGCGCGACCGCGACCACCCCGAGCGCGCAGCCCATCGCCGGGCTGCGCCGCCCGCGCTCCGGCTCCTCGACGGGCGGCAGGCCGTCCAGCATCCAGTCCTCGGCCCCACCCGTCGCCGCCGCGTCCTGCTCCGCTCCCTCGTAAGGGAGCACGGCCGCCAGCCGGAAGCCCTGCTCCGGCGTGGGCCCGGCGTGCACCATGCCGCCGACCAGCCTCGCGCGCTCCCGCAGGCCGGTCAGCCCCTGACCGCCGCTGACCGCGGCGCCCGCGCCGCCGCGTGCGCCCACGAGTTCCGGCGCGCGGGTGTTGCTCACCTCCACCACCAGTGCGTCCGGCTCGTACCGCAGCGCGACGGCGATCGGCGCGCCCGGGGCGTGCTTGTGCGCGTTGGTGAGCGCCTCCTGCACGATCCGGTACGCCGCGTGGTCGACGGCGGCCGCCAGCGGACGCCGGCCGCCCTCCACGGTGAGGTCGACCTCCGCCCCGGCCGCCCGGGAGGACTCCACCAGGCCGCCGATCCCGTCCACCCCGCCCCGGGCCGGCGGGCCGGCGGCGGCCGTCCCGGCGGTCGGCGGCAGCGCCGTCGACTCGTCGTGCAGCACCCCGACCACCTCGCGCAGCTCGCGCATCGCCGCGACCGCCGCCTGCCGCAGCACCCCGACCGCCTCGCGCTGCCGGTCGGTGAGCGTCCGGTCCACCTCCAGCGCACCGGAGTGCACCGAGATCAGCGCCAGCTGGTGGCCCAGGCTGTCGTGCATGTCCTGGGCGATCCGGTGCCGTTCGCGCAGCCGCGCCTGGTGCACCACCATGACCCGCTCGCGCAGCAGCTGCTCGTTGCGCTCGCGCAGCGCGTCCAGCAGGGCGCGGCGCTGCGCCCGGTAGCGGCCGTAGAGCGCCGGCAGCACGGCGATCACGAGGAAGAAGCCGAGCGACAGCGACAGCACCAGCTTCGGCGAGAGCGAGGCGACGTCCTTCACCACTCCCGTCACCGTGAACAGCACCCAGCCCACGACGAAGGCGCCGACCAGCGACCAGACCCGGCGGATCCGCGCGCCGGCCGTCCAGCCCGCGCACACCAGCAGCGGCATCGGTCCGACCGACCAGCCGGCCAGGGCCGCGGCGGCGAGCAGCACGGTGGCCGGCAGACCCTTGCGCAGCACCCACAGCACCGCGACGGCGAGGCCGAGGGGCAGCGCCAGGCCGGTGTTGGCGAGCAGTTCCAACAGCGCGGCGAACCCGCCCATCAGCAGGGCGGCCACCGCCTCGCCCACCACCCGCCGGGGCCGCCAGGGCCCCGGCAGCGCCGTCCGTACCACCGTGTTCCAGGCCCGCGCGATCGCTTCCACGCGTCGAGGCTATCGGTCCGGCCGGGGCGCCCGCCGTCCTCCTTCGTCGCGGCCCCCGCCGACGAAAGTCGCCTGGTCGGCCCGCCGGACCGACCACCGGACCACCCGCCGGACCGACCGCCCGCCGGCCGGCCGCTCAGCCGAAGGCCGTGAGCAGCAGCGCCACGTCGTCCACCCGGCGGGTCGACCCGACCTCGCGCAGCAGCCGCTCGGCCGCCTGCTCCAGCCCCTCCCCCGCCGCGGCCCGGGCCAGCGCGGCCCGCAGCCGGTCCACGCCCTGGTCGATCGCCACCGCGGGGTCCTCGACCAGTCCGTCGGTGTAGAGGGCGAGCACCGCCCCGCTGCCCAGCCGCAGGTCGCTGACCGGGAAGTCGGCCAGGTCGTCCACCCCGAGCAGCGGACCGCCCGGGACGTACAGCGCCTCGGCCCGCCCGCCGGGGTGACGCAGCACCGGCGGGAGGTGTCCGGCCCGGGCGATCCGGGCGAGTCCGACGGCCGGGGTCAGCCGGACCAGGCAGCAGCTGGCGAGCAGCCCGGGGTCGAGGTCGAGCAGCAGCCGGTTGGTGCGGGCGAGCACCGCGTCGGGCGGGTCGCCGCCGGAGGCGAAGGCGCGCACGGCGCTGCGCAGCTGCCCCATCGTGGCGGCCGCGCCGACGCTGTGGCCCTCGACGTCGCCGATCACCAGGGTGACGTCCCCGCCGGTGACGATCGCGTCGTACCAGTCGCCGCCGATCTCCATGCCCTGGGTGCCGGGCAGGTAGCGGGCGGTGATCCGGATGCCGGGCACCTCGGGCAGCCGGTGCGGGAGCAGTGCCTGCTGCAGGCCGCGGGCCAGCACGAACTCGGCGTCGTACAGCCGGGCGCGCTCCAGGGCCTGGGCGATGAAGCCGCCGAGCGCGGTGAGCAGGCCGCGCTCCTCCACGGTGAACGGGCGCGGCCGGTCGAAGCCGATGATGCAGGTGCCGACCGGACGGCCGGAGGCGATCAGCGGCAGGAAGGCCCAGGCGCCCATCTCGTCCAGGGCCAGACCGGGGTAGGTGGCGGCGAGTTCGCGGACCGACTCGAAGAAGACCGGGGTGCCGGTGCTGAGCGTCTCCGCGCCGGGCACCCGGGCGTCGATCGGAGTGCCCTCGAAGGCCTCCAGGAAGCCGTCGGGGTAGCCGGCCTGGGAGAGCAGGTGCAGCTGCTGGTCGCGCACCGTGTAGATGGCGAGCTCCTGGCCGCCGAAGGACGGCAGGACCTCCTCGGCCACCGCCCGGCAGACGTCCCGCACGGTGACCGCCTCGGTGAGGGCGCTGGCCAGCTGGAGCAGGTGGTGGGTGCCGCCGACCCCGGTGCGGCCGGCGGGCGGCGGGGTGGCGGGCGGTTCGGCGGCGCCCGGCGGCGGCTCGGCCGCGACCACCCGGGCGGTGACGCCGTGCGGGTCCGGGTAGAGCGAGAAGGCGAGCCAGCCGTCCGGCGGGCGGGCGGCCAGGAAGGCGGTGGGCCGCTGGGAGAACAGGGCGGCGCGGTAGCGGTTCTCGTAGACCGGGTCGGCGAGCCAGGGCAGCACGTCCCAGGGGTGGCGGCCGAGCAGGTCCTGGCGGCGGGCCCGGAGCAGCGGTTCGGTGGCACGGTTGGCGTAGCTGATCCGGCCGTCGGGGTCGAGCGAGAGCACGCCCTCCTGCAGCCGCTCGACGGCGGCCGCGGCGGCGGTCAGGTCGCGCACGTCCAGCACCGCGCCGACCAGGTGGGTCCGGCCGTCGGAGATCGCCACGGGCACCCGGGCCCACAGCTCCACCGGGTACGGCAGGCCCCCCGGCCCGAGCACCCGGACCCGGGCGGCCAGCACCTCGCCGCGCTCCAGCGCGACGCGGGCGGCGGCCCGGAACGCCGGCAGGTCGCCGGGGGCGACCCGGCGGTTCAACGCGGCCACCGTGCCGTCGAACTCGCCCGGCCCGAAGCCGAAGATCTCCCGGAACTGCTCGTCGGCAGCGAGCGCCCCGGTGGCCACGTCCCAGTCGAACAGCCCGACCCGGGTGGTCGGTACCGACGGCGGCGGCGGCAGCTCCACCACGGCCACCTCGCCGCCCGGCTCCACCGACTGCCCGGTCCCGGCCAGCTCGGCCAGCTGCTCGCCCAGTCGGGCGGCCGCTTCGGCCAGCTGCCGGGCGGCCGGCTCCGGAAGCCCGTCGTCCGAGGCGGGCCACAGCCCGCTCAGCACGCCGAAGCGCTCCGCGCCGTGCGCCACCGGCACGCAGACGGAGGCGAAGTCGTACGGCAGGCCGACCGCGAGCTGCGGGAAGCGCCGCATGGTGTCCTCGGTATCGGTCAGGGTGATCACGTGCCCGGTCCGGAAGCAGACCGCGACCGGCAGCGGGCCGGCGGCGGCCACCCGCCGGAACGGGCTCATCACCGCCAGCGGCACGCCCGCGATCGTGCGCAGCACCAGCGAGCGGCGGTCCCGCGAGCGCAGGTACACCATCACTCCGTACACCCCGGTCGTCCCCAGCGCCCGGCGCACCGCGTCGGCCAGGAGCTCGTCCCGCCGCTGGTCCGTCTGCGGGGCCGGGTCCCGGACGGACGGCGGGAACGCCCGGTCCGCCTCCGCGCCGGCCCCGGGCTCCGGCGGCCGGTCCGGACCGGGCCGCGTACCAGGGGCCCCACCGGTCGCGTGCGGATGGCGCATGCTCTTTTGCTACGCCCGGCCCGCAACCGTGTCAAGGCGAGCCCGCACCGGCCCCGGGCTGCCCCGGGGCGCGGAGTGCACCAGCATGGACGGCATGCCGAGCCGATCCCGCCGCACCACCGTGGTCAACCTCAAGGGCCACCGCGACGACCCCGGGTACGCGGACGTCGTCTACGTCGGCCGCGCGATGCACCGCGGCGGCTGGCACCTCGCCGAGTCCCCGCTGCACTGCCCGTACCGTCCTGGCCCCGACCTCACCCGCGAGGAGATGGTCGTCAAGTACCGCGAGCACCTGCTCGCCCGCCCGGACCTGCTCGCCCTCGTCCCGCCCCTGCGCGGCCACCGCCTCGGCTGCTGGTGCGCCCCGCTCCCCTGCCACGCCGACGTCCTCGCCGACCTCGCGGACCACCCGCCGAACTGAGGCCGGGCGGCTCAGAGTCCCGAGAGGTCCACCGTCACGGGGTACGGCACCGCGGCCTTGACCAGCCCGGTGAACAGTTCCCCCGGCCGGTACGCGGCCTCGGCCTGGTCCAGCACGTAGGTGTGGACGATCGGCACGCGGCCGGCGGCCTGCTCGACCCGCCAGTAGAACGGGATGCCCGCCTTGGCGTACTGGTCCGGCTCGACCGTCCGACCGGTGGTCTCCGAGCCCGGCGAGACCACCTCGACCACCAGCAGGACGTGGTCGGGTCTGGTCGGCGACTCGTCGATGGTGTCCGCGCGGTAGACCACCACGTCCGGCCGACGGTTGTTCAGCGGCACGTCCTGCAGCCGGACGTCGAAGTCGGTGTCGGCGTTCCATTCGACGCCGCCCGCGTCGTCCAAGGCGTTCGCCAGGAGCCGGGCGAGCCGGTTGTGCCGCTTGGAAGCGCTTGGGGACACGACCACCATCCCGTCGACGATCTCGATGCCCGCGCACTGCTCCTCGGTCCAGGAGTCGTACTGCTCACTGGTGATCTGCCGGTGCATCCACTCGGGTGCGATCAACTCGGGTGCGATCAACTCGGCCGTCACGGCGTACCTCCCCTGGGCTGCTGAGCGGGCCTCACTCTGTGTGCCACAGCCTAGTACGAGCCCTCGTACGAGCGTTGCGGCGGTTTCGGACGGTTCGGGGACTGTTCGATATTCTCCGGACGGGTGGCGGCGTGGGGCCGCCGGTGGGGAAGCGAGAGCCGTATGCAGTCGTCGTCCGGGGGGCCCGCGCGCGGAACGTCGTGGCAGTGGGACGAGGAGACGGACGGCGGCGGGGCCACCGAGGACGTGATCGCGGGCGGCGGGGAGCGCACCGGGCCGAGCCGGCGCCGGCTGCTGCTCGGGGCCGGGGCGCTCGCAGCGGGCGGGGCCGCCTGGGCGCTCGGCCGTTCGGGTGGCGATGGGGCCCGTCCCTCGCCGGGGCCGACCGAGCCGCTGCCGACCGCGCTGTCCGGCCCGACGCCGCTCTGGACCTACCGCGGACCGGAGGCGATGACCCCGGAGCGGCTGACCGACCCGCCCCACCGCCCCGTCTTCCTCTCGAAGAGCGGTCTGCAGGTCCTCGACCACGCCAAGGGCACCCCGGGCAGGCTGCTGGTGTTCGACCCGCCGGCCGACCGCAACTGGCCCAACGACCTGGACACGCTCGGCAAGGTGGTGTTCGGGCCCGACCACCTCTTCACCACCTACCAGGGCCACGTCGAGGCCCGCCACTTCACCGACCCGGCCGCCGACTGGAGCCTGCCGCTGCCCGACGAACTGCAGGGCCGGACCCGCCTCGCCGGCTACGACCGCCGCGACCCCGCCGTCCTGTACGGCTGTGCCTGGGGCCGCCCGCGGGTCGACGGCTCGCTGTCGGACAACTACCTCTTCGCGCTGCGGGTCACCGACCACAAGCTGCTCTGGTCCGTCCGCACCGAGCAGGCGGAGCAGCTCGTCACGCCCACCGCCGACGGCGGAGGTGCGGGCCGCCTCGCCGGCGTCCGCTTCCTCGACGGCCGCGCCGAGCTGGTGGTCCGGGACGCCGCCACCGGCCGGGAGCTGTGGACCGCCACCGGGGAGGAGGACCTGCGCTGGTTCGTCAGCGACTCGTCGGGCTTCTTCGTCCCCGACGGCAACGGCGGCGTGCGGGTGCTGCGGAGCACGGGCGAGCTGAGCTGGACGTACTCCCCGGCCCGGGGCGAGTCCCGGCGGGCGCTGCCGCCCATCCAGCACGGCCCCCGGGTGTACATCCCGTGGGACCAGGGCGTCGTCACCTGCCACGACTCCTCCTCCGGCGCCGAGCTGTGGTCCTGCCGGCTGCCGTTCCCGCTGGACCGCCGCAGCCGTCCGCTGGTCGCCAACGGCACGCTGTTCGTCCCGGGTACGTCGGTCGGCGGGGTCAGCGCGATCTACCCGGCGACCGGCGAGCTGGGGTGGACCTTCCACGACTCCGGTCCGGGCAAGGACGTCTGGACCCTCGCCACCGACGCGACCCACCAGTACGACGGAACCCGCCTCTACGCGGGCCACGACGACGTCCTGCACGCCCTTCCGCTGAACTGAACGAACTGAACGTCCCGACGACACCGACCGCCCCGACGACCCGGCAGGAGGGCCCGATGCAGGTACGCCCGATCTCCCCCGAGAAGCTGGCCGAGCTGCTCGCCGACCGCATCGCCGCCCTGCCCGGCGCCCGCGACCGGCGCCTGCGGGTGGCCGTGGACGGCGCGGCGGCGGCCCGCCCCGAGGCGCTCGCCGACGCCCTGGTGGAGCCGCTGCGGCTGCGCGGCCACCCGACGCTGCGGGTCTCGGCCTCCGGCTTCCTGCGTCCGGCCTCGGTCCGGCTGGAGTACGGCCACCAGGACGCGGACGCCTTCCACGACCTCTGGCTGGACGACGGCGCCCTGGCGCGCGAGGTGCTCGACCCCTTGGAGCCGGGCGGCAGCGGCCGTGTCCTGCCCTCGCTGCGCGACCCGGTCACCGACCGCTCGACCCGCGCCCCGTACACCGAACTCCCGCCCGGCGGCGTGCTGTTGCTGGACGGCGCGCTGCTGCTCGGCCGCTGGCTGCCGCTGGAGCTGTCCGTCCACCTGGCGCTCGGTCCGGCCGCGCTGGCCCGCCGCACCCCGGCCGACCAGCAGTGGACGCTGCCCGCCTTCGCCCGCTACGAGGCGCAGACCGTCCCCGCCGAGGCCGCCGACGTCACCGTCCGGGTGGACGACCCGCGCCACCCCGCGCTGGTCGAGCGGCCGTGACCTCCGGGGCCGGGCCGCGCTGGCAGTAGGGGCACCAGAAGACCGCCCGGTCGCGCGGCGGCGAGCCCTGGCGGCCGGCGACCACGGGGGTCACGCAGCGCGGGCAGGGCCGTCCGGCCCGGCCGTACACCCAGTGCTGGTAGCCGGGCCGGGTGTCGCCGGTGGTGATGTGGCCGGGGCGCAGCTTGTTGGCCTCCAGCATCTGCCGGGCACGCTCCACCAGCCGGTCGGGGTGCGGGAGTTCGCCGACCTCGGTCCAGGGGGTGACGCCCGCGACGAAGCACAGCTCGTTGGCGTAGACGTTGCCGATCCCGGCGAGGTTGCGCTGGTCGAGCAGGGCCTCGACGACCGGGCGGCCCGGGTGGGCGAGGAGCCGGCGGACGGCCTCGACCGCGTCCCAGTCGGGGCCGAGCAGGTCGGGGCCGAGGTGGCCGACGATCCGCCGTTCGTCGGCGGTGCGCAGCAGTTCGACGACGGGCAGCCGGTAGCCGACGGCGGTGCCCCGGTCGGTGCCGAGGACGGCGCGGATCTGCCGGTCGGGGCCGCCGGTCCACCGCTCGCCGGGGCGGTAGACCTCCCAGCGGCCGTCCATCCGCAGGTGGGTGTGCAGGGTGAGGCCGCCTTCGAAGCGGGTGAGCAGGTGCTTGCCGCGCGGGGCGACCTCCAGCACCCGGCGGCCGGTGAGGTCGGCGGTGGCGTGCGCGGGCACCCGCAGGTCGGCGCTGGTCAGCGGCTGTCCGGCGAGGGCCTCGCGCAAGTGGGCCGCCACGCGGTAGACGGAGTCACCTTCTGGCATGTCTCCATTCTGGTCCGCGCGGCGGCCCGCCGGGACACCGGCCCCGGTGGGTTACGCCGACTGCCCCGGGGCGGCCTGGCCCTCGCGCACCACGACCACCGGGCAGGGCGCGTGCTCGGTGAGGTGGCGGCTGACCGAGCCGAGCAGCACGCCGGAGAAGCCGCCCAGGCCGCGGCTGCCGACGACGAGCAGCGCGGCGCCCTTGGCGGCCTCCAGCAGCGCCTGGGCGGCGTTGCCGGGCATCACGCTCTCGGCGATCGCCACGCCGGCGTCGTCGCCGGCCACCTTGGCGATGGTCTCGCTGAGGGTCTTCCCGGCGAGTTCCTCGGGGTTGAAGGCCTCGACGGTCGGCACGCCCTGCCCGGCCCACCCGTAGAAGGCCGGGTACTCCCAGGCGGCGATCGCGTGGACCGTCCCGCCGACGGCCCGCGCGTAGTCGATCGCCCAGCGCAGCGCCTGCTCCGAGGCGGGCGAGCCGTCCACGCCGACGACGATCCGGGGATTGGCACTCATGGCCTTGCTCCTTCGGTTGCTCCTGATCGGTCCCGACCCTCCGAACATAGATCAAATCGGACAAACGCTCGGTATTGCCACGCCGAAAGCGACCCGCCGCATTCAATTCGATCGCGGCCGGGGTTCCAGGCCTGGGAGGATGCCCGGATGCCGAGCAAGCCCCGCCGCCGCACGGGCGGCTTCGCCGACGTCCTGGCCGCCCTGCCACCGCAGGAGGAGCGCCAGTGCCGGAATCTCGACGACCCGCTCGCGTCGGGCGGCTTCGTGGACGCCGGGGGGCGCTACTGGCGGCTGGCCCGCGGCCCGGTGGACCGGCGGTTGGCGAAGCGGCTGGCGGTCGGCGCGGACGAGATGACGCTGGGTCTGCGGGGCGAGCTGGAGGAGGTCTCCCCGGGCGTCTTCGCGCCCGCCCTGCTCACCCCCGAGGAGCGTCCGGCCGTCTGGCGGGAGGCCTGCGAGCTGGACCACCTGGCCTACGAGTTCCGCGCCTCCGGCGGCCGGACGCTGCTCTACCTCGTGGTGTTCTGCTGAGCCCCGTGCCGTCCTGCCGCGCCGCCGACGCTCAACTCCGGTAGGCGGCCCACGCGTTGGCCATCCGCTGGACCTGACCCCAGGTGAACCCGGTCATGCAGGAGTCGTAGCTGTAGTCCATGAAGTTGTGGATCGGGTCGAGCCCGGGGCCGGCGCAGGTGTCGCGGCCCTCGGGGCAGCCGGAGGCGGCGGTGCGCTCGGGCGGGGTGTCGTCCACATAGTCGCCCGGGGCCCGGCAGCCGCCCTGGAAGGTGTGGAAGAGGCCGAGCCAGTGGCCGATCTCGTGGGTCGCGGTGTCGCCCTCGTCGTAGTGGGTGGCGGCGCCGCCGGGCAGGGAGGCGTCGAGCACCACCACCCCGTCGTCGGTCGGGTTCGTCCGGTACGCGTCCGGGAACGTCGACCAGCCGAGCAGGGAGTCGCCGAGACGGGCCGTGTAGAGGTTGAGGGCGCCCTGGTCGCCCTTGCGCAGGGCGGTCTTCATGTCCTGCTCGGCCGGCGAGCCCGGGGTCATGCCGGTGTACCAGGACGCCTTGTCGGTCCAGTCGGCGCCGACCAGCTCGAAGTGGAACGGGCTCGCGACGTTGCCCTTCCCCCGGCCGCCGTAGCTCTCGTTGAGGTGGTCGATCTGGCCGGTGACGGCGGCCTGGTCCAGCCGTCCGGCGGCGCCGTCGTGGATCACGTGGAAGAACACCGGGACGGTGGTCGGGGCGGCGGCCCGGCGCCGGCCGGCGCCCAGTTCGGCGAGCCGCCGGTCGAGGTCGGCCTGCATCGCCCGGGCCTGCCCGGCGCCGACCGCGTTCGGG
>NZ_JBHXEM010000189.1:0-12313 GCF_042724755.1 Kitasatospora sp. NPDC127067
TCTCCTCGGCACGCAGCGGCTCGGGACTGCCGACCGCGCAGGCCCTGGCCCTGTTCGACCGGGCGATCACCCTGCCCGTACCGCACCTGCTGCCGGTGACCCTCGACCTCCGGGCGCCCCGGACGGGCGGGATCCCCCCGCTGTTCCGCGCCCTGGTGCGGGCCCCGAGGAGCCGCGCCGCCGAGCGCGGTGCCGGCGGCCGGGCCGCGGTGCTGGAGCAGCTGCGGGGCCTGGACGCCGAGCAGCGCCGTGCGCACCTGCTGGACCTGGTGCGGGCCCATGTGGCGACCGTGCTCGGCCACGCCGGGGTGGACGCGGTCGGTGCGAAGCAGGCCTTCAAGGACCTCGGGCTGGACTCGCTGACCGCCGTGGAACTGCGCAACGGGCTGAACGCCGCGACCGGGCTGCGGCTGCCCGCGACCCTGGTCTTCGACTACCCGACCCCGGACGCGCTGGCCGACCACCTCGCCGAGGCGCTGTCCGAGCGGGTGGCGCAGGCCCCCGCCCCGGCCGCGCCCGTCCTCGCCGCGAACGCCGACGAGCCGATCGCGATCGTCGGCATGAGCTGCCGCTACCCCGGGGGCGCCAACGACCCCGAGCAGCTGTGGCGGCTGCTGGCCGAGGGCTTCGACGGGGTGACCCCGTTCCCGGCGGACCGCGGCTGGCGGGTCGGGGACGCGTCCTACGCCCCGCGCGGCGGCTTCCTGGACGACGTCGCGGGCTTCGACGCCGAGCTGTTCGGGATCTCGCCGCGCGAGGCCCTGGTGATGGACCCGCAGCAGCGCATCCTGCTGGAGGCCTCCTGGGAGGCCTTCGAGGCGGCCGGCCTGGTCGCCCCGGAGCTGCGCGGCTCCCCGACCGGCGTGTTCGTCGGGGCGTACGCCTCGACCTACGGTGTGGGCGCCCAGCTCCCGCCCGGCGCGGAGGGCTACCTGCTGACCGGAACCTCGATGAGCGTGGTCTCCGGCCGGGTGGCGTACACCTTCGGCCTGGAGGGCCCGGCCGTCACGGTGGACACCGCGTGCTCCTCCTCCCTGGTGGCGATGCACCTGGCCGCGCAGGCGCTGCGGCGCGGCGAGTGCGAGCTGGCGCTGGCCGGCGGCGTGGCCGTCCTGGCCGGTCCGAACATCTTCGCCGAGTTCGACCGGCAGGGCGGACTGGCCTCCGACGGCCGGTGCAAGCCCTTCGCCTCGGCGGCGGACGGCACCACCTGGTCCGAGGGCGTCGGGGTGCTGGTGCTGGAGCGGCTCTCCGACGCGCTGCGCAACGGCCGTGAGATCCACGCGGTGATCCGCGGCAGCGCGGTCAACCAGGACGGCGCCTCCAACGGGCTCACCGCCCCCAACGGGCCGTCCCAGCAGCGGGTGATCCGGCAGGCGCTGGCCGACTCCCGGCTGCTCGCCGCCGAGGTGGACGCGGTCGAGGCGCACGGCACCGGCACCAGCCTGGGCGACCCGATCGAGGCCCAGGCGCTGCTGGCGACCTACGGCCAGGACCGTCCGGCCGACCGGCCGCTGTGGCTGGGCTCGATCAAGTCCAACATCGGCCACACCCAGGCCGCGGCCGGTGTGGCGGGCGTCATCAAGATGGTGCAGGCGATGCGCCGCGGTGTCCTGCCCGCCACCCTGCACGTGGACGAGCCGACCCACCACGTGGACTGGTCGGCCGGGGCGGTCGAGCTGTTGACCGAGGCGCGCCCCTGGCCCGAGGCCGACCGGCCGCGCCGGGCGGGAGTGTCCTCCTTCGGCATCAGCGGCACCAACGCGCACATCATCCTGGAGTCCGCCCCGAGCCCGGCCGGGCCGACCACCACGGGCCACGGCCCGATGGAGCCGATCGGCGCGGGCCGCGGACCGGCGGGGCCGACGACCATGGGCGAGGGCCCGGTGGTGTGGCCGCTCTCCGGTGGGACCCAGGCCGCCCTGCGTGAGCAGGCGCGCTCCCTGCGCGTCCACCTCGCGGCGGCGCCCGCACCCGAACCGGCCGACGTGGCATGGTCGTTGGCCACCACCCGGGCCGAACTGGAGCACCGGGCCGTCGCCGTCGGACGGGACGGCGCGGACCTGCTGCGCCAGCTCGACCGGCTCGCGGCCGAGGAGGCGGCACCGGCGGCCGCGGGCGGCCCCGGGCGACTCGCCTTCCTCTTCACCGGGCAGGGCGCGCAGCGGGCCGGGATGGGCCGGGGGCTGTACGAGGTCTCCCCGGTGTTCGCGGCGGCGTTCGACGCGGTCTGCGCGGAGCTGGACCGGTGGCTCGACCGGCCGGTCAAGGACGTGGTCTTCGAGGGCGTCGACCTGGACCGGACGATGTGGGCGCAGGCGGGCCTGTTCGCCGTCGAGGTCGCCCTGTACCGCTGGGCGGAGTCCTG
Source organism: Kitasatospora sp. NPDC127067 (assembly GCF_042724755.1). Classification (NCBI taxonomy): domain Bacteria; kingdom Bacillati; phylum Actinomycetota; class Actinomycetes; order Kitasatosporales; family Streptomycetaceae; genus Kitasatospora; species Kitasatospora sp. NPDC127067. Next base: position 2,369 of record NZ_JBHXEM010000189.1, read on the forward strand.
CGGCCTGGTCCCGGACTTCCTGCTGGGCCACTCGATCGGCGAGGTGGCCGCCGCCCATGCGGCGGGCGTGTTCTCGCTGGCCGACGCCTGCGCCCTGGTGGCCGCGCGCGGCCGGCTGATGCAGGCGCTGCCCGAGGGCGGCGCGATGCTCGCGGTGCAGGCCGCCGAGGCCGAGGTGCGTTCGGAGATCGGTGACCGGCTGGACGTCGCGGCCGTCAACGGCCCGACCTCGGTGGTGGTTTCGGGTCCGACGGAGGTGGTCGAGGAGTTCGCCGGGCGCTGGGCGGCCGAGGGCCGCCGGACGAGCCGGCTGACCGTCTCGCACGCCTTCCACTCGGCCCTGATGGAGCCGATGCTGGCCGAATTCACCGAGGTGCTGGCCGGGTTGACCTTCAACGAGCCGCGGATCCCGATCGTCTCCAACCTGACCGGCGCGGTGGTCGACCCCGAGGAGATCCGGACGCCCGGGTACTGGGCCCGCCATGTGCGCGGCACCGTCCGGTTCGCCGACGGCATCGCGCACCTGGCCGGCCGGGGCGTCACCCGCCACCTGGAGCTCGGCCCGGACGGCGTGCTGTGCGGCATGGCCCAGCAGTCCGTCACCGAGGGCGTGTTCGTCCCGGCGCTGCGCCGCGGCGAACCCGAGGAGGCCGGGACGGCGCTGCGCGCGCTCGGCCGGCTCTGGGCGGCCGGCGTCGAGGTCGACTGGCCGGCCGTGCTGCCGGCCGGACGCCGGGTGCCGCTGCCGACCTACGCCTTCCAGCGGACCAGGTTCTGGCTGGAGCCCGCCACCGGCGTGGGCGACGTGGGCGGCGTCGGCCAGAGCGCGGCGGACCACCCGCTGCTCGGCGCGACGGTCGCGCTGGCCGGCGGGGACGAGGTGCTGCTGACCGGAAGGCTGTCGCTCGCCACCCAGCCCTGGCTGGCGGACCACGCCGTCCTCGGCCGGGTGCTGGTGCCCGGGACGGCGTTCGTGGAGATGGCGCTGCGGGCCGGGGAGCAGGTCGGCTCGACGATCCTGCGCGAGCTGCTCGTGCAGTCCGCGCTGCCCCTGCCGGCCACCGGCGGGGTGCAGGTCCAGGCGCGGGTGGCCGCCCCGGAGGAGAACGGCGACCGCCGGGTGGAGATCCACGCCCGGCCGGACGAGGGCGAGGCGCCGTGGGTGCGCCACGCGACCGGCGTCCTGGGCGCCGGGGGCGCGGCGCGGGAACACGACCTCGCGGCGCAGGAGTACGACCTCGCGGCCTGGCCGCCGCCGGGCGCCGAACCACTGGCGCTGGACGGCTTCTACCCGGCCCTCGCCGAGGGCGGGTACGGCTACGGGCCGGCCTTCCAGGGGGTCCGGGCGGCCTGGCGCGACGGCGCGACGGTCTACGCCGAGGTGGCGCTGCCCGAGGAGGCGGCCGCGGCCGCGCCCGGGTTCGGGCTGCACCCGGCGCTGCTGGACGCGGCGCTGCACGTGATCGGCTTCGTCGAGGCCGGCGGCCCGGTGCCCCGGGTGCCGTTCGCCTGGACCGGCGTCCGGCTGCACGCCACCGGCGCCACGGTGCTGCGCGTCGCGGTCACCCCGACCGAGGACGGCGTGCTGATCCGGACCGCCGACGGGATCGGCGCGCCGGTGGCCTCCGTCGACTCGCTGGTGCTCCGCGAGACCGCCGTCGAACAGCTGCCGGAGACCGGTCGACAGCCCGGTCGGGACTGGCTGTTCGCGGTCGACTGGACGCCCGTGCCGGCCCTGCCGCCGGTGGACGCCTCCGCGTGGTGGGTGCTCGCCGGGGACGGGACGCCGGCCGTGGCCGGGGTGCCGGGCGAGCGGATCGACTCGCTGGCGGGACTGCCCGCCGGGGCGCAGGCACCCCCGGTGGTGGTGCTGCCCCTCGTGGCCCGTCCCGCCGCCGACACGGACACCGACACCGGTGCCGCCGCCGACACCGTCGGCGACGCGGGTGCCGCGCTCCGGGCGGCCTCCGAGACGCTGGCGACCGTCCAGCAGTGGCTCGCCGACGAGCGGTTCGATTCCTCCCGGCTGGTGGTGCTGACCTCCGGCGCCGTCGACCCGGCCGGCCGGGTGCGCGACCTGCCCGGCGCGGCGGTCTGGGGCCTGCTGCGCTCGGCCCAGTCCGAGCACCCGGACCGGTTCGTCCTGGTCGACGCGGACCCCGGGGACGACGCCTGGCACCCGTACGCGACCGGTGCCGAACCGCAGCTGGCGGTCCGGGACGGGCGGGTGCTGGTGCCCCGTCTGGCCCGGGCGCGGGCCGGCGCCGCAGCGCCGGCCGACACCGCGGCGCGCCCCGGTACGGGAGCGCCGACCGAGCCCGGCGGCACCGTCCTGGTCACCGGCGGCACCGGCGTGCTCGGCGGACTGGTGGCCCGCCACCTGGCCGCGGCGTACGGCGTGCGGCACCTGCTGCTGCTCAGCCGGCGCGGTGCGGACAGCCCCGGAGCCGCCGAACTGACGGCGGAACTGGCCGCACTCGGCGCTCGCGCCGAGGTGGTGGCCTGCGACGCCGCCGACCGCGACGCGCTGGCCCGGGTGCTCGCCGCGATCCCGGCTGAGCGCCCGCTGCGCGGGGTGGTGCACACCGCCGGCGTGCTGGACGACGGCGTGGTCGAGTCGCTGACGCCCGACCGGGTCGCCACCGTGTTCCGTCCCAAGGCCGACGCGGCCGTGCACCTGCACGAGCTGACCGCGGGGACGGACCTGGAGCTGTTCGTGCTGTTCTCCTCGGCGGCCGGCACCTTCGGCTCGCCCGGCCAGGCGAACTACGCGGCGGCCAACTCCTTCCTGGACGCCCTCGCGGCGCGGCGCCGGGCGCTCGGGCTGCCGGGCCTCTCGCTCGCCTGGGGCGTCTGGGCGGAGGCCAGCGCGATGACCGGGCACCTCGGCGACCGGGCCGCCCGGCTCGGCGACGGGCTGACCGCGGAACAGGGCCTCGCGCTCCTGGACGCGGCGCTGGCCACCGACCGCGCCCACCTGGTGCCGGTCCGGCTCGACCTGCCGGCCCGGCCGGGCACCGCCGACAGTGCCGTCCCGGCCCTGCTGCGCGGACTGCTGCCCGGCGGCCCGCGCCGGGCGAACGCGGCCGCCGACGGCCCCTCGCTGCCGCGTCAGCTGGCCGGCCGCACCCCCGCGGAGCAGGCCCGGATCGTCCTGGACGCCGTCCGGGCGGACGTCGCGCAGGTCCTCGGGCACGCCACGGCGGAGGCCGTCGCGCCCGACCGGGGCTTCGTCGACCTCGGCTTCGACTCGCTCACCGCGGTCGAACTGCGCAACCGGCTGTCCGCCCGGACCGGGCTGCGGCTGCCCGCGACGCTGGTGTTCGACCAGCCGTCGGCCGCCCGGGTCGCCGAGTACCTGACCGGGCGGATCGCCCCGCCGCGCACCTCGGCCGCCTCGCTCACCGACCGGGTGGAGCGGATCGAGGCCGAGCTGGCGGAGGCGGCCGAGGCGGAGCGGATCACGGTGGTCCGGCGCCTCCAGGCGCTGCTGGCCCGCTTCGAGGACGGTGCTCCCGCCGCCGGGTCGCCGGACGTGGTGGCCGGCCTGGACACCGCCACCGACGACGACCTCTTCGACTTCATCGACAAGGAACTGGGCGCCTCGTGACCCTGCTGCCGAACCCCTACCCGACACCCTGTGAGGCCTGACATGGCGGACGAGCAGAAACTGCGCGACTACCTCAAGCGCGTCACGGCCGAACTGCACCAGACCCGGCAACGGCTGCAGTCCGCCGAGTCGGCCGACCGCCAGCCGATCGCGATCGTCGGCATGGCCTGTCGGCTGCCCGGCGGCGTGGACGGCCCGGACGCGCTCTGGCGGCTGGTGTCCGAGGGCGTGGACGCCGTCTCCGCCTTCCCCGAGGACCGCGGCTGGGACGTCGGCGAGGACGCCGGATTCGCCCGCAGCGGCGGCTTCCTGCACGACGCGGACGGCTTCGACCCGACGCTGTTCGGCATCTCGCCGCGCGAGGCGACCGCCATGGACCCGCAGCACCGGCTGCTGCTGGAGGCCTGCTGGGAGGCGTGCGAGCGCGGCGGCGTCGACCCGTACGCGCTGCGCGGCAGCCGCACCGGGGTGTTCGCCGGGCTGATGTACCGGGACTACGCGGCCCGCATGATCGACGTCCCCGAGGGGGTGGACGCCTACCTCGGCATCGGCAACATGAGCAGCGTCGCCACCGGCCGGATCTCCTACACCCTCGGCCTGGAGGGCCCGGCGGTCACCATCGACACCGCCTGCTCCTCCTCGCTGGTCGCCCTGCACCTGGCCTGCCAGTCGCTGCGCTCCGGCGAGACCACGATGGCCTTCGCGGGCGGCGCCACCGTGATGGCCTCCCCGGACACCTTCACCGGTTTCGCCCGGCAGGGCGGGCTCTCCTCGGACGGCCGCTGCAAGTCCTACGGCGCCGGCGCGGACGGCACCGGCTGGGCCGAGGGCGTCGGGATGCTCCTGCTGGAGCGGCTCTCGGACGCCCGGCGGCTCGGCCACCAGGTGCTCGCGGTGGTCCGGGGCAGCGCGGTCAACCAGGACGGCGCCTCCAGCGGCCTGACCGCGCCCAACGGCCCCGCCCAGCAGCGGGTCATCGAGGACGCGCTGGCCAGTGCGCGGCTCACCACGCTGGACGTGGACGTCGTCGAGGGCCACGGCACCGGCACCCGGCTGGGCGACCCGATCGAGATCCAGGCCCTGCTGGCGACCTACGGTCAGGACCGGCCCGAGGACCGGCCGCTGCGGCTGGGCTCGGTGAAGTCCAACCTCGGGCACACCCAGGCCGCCGCCGGCGTGGCGGGCGTCATCAAGATGGTCCAGGCGATGCGCCACGGCACCATGCCGCGCAGCCTGCACGCCGAACAGCCGACCCCGCAGGTCGACTGGTCGGCCGGCGCGGTGCGGCTGCTGACCGAGGCCGAGCCCTGGCCCGAGCTGGACCGGCCGCGCCGCGCGGGCGTCTCCTCCTTCGGCATCAGCGGCACCAACGCCCACGTCGTCCTGGAGCAGGCCCCGGAGGCCGAGGCCCCGGCCGATCCCGGGCAGCCGGCCCCCGGCGTGGTGCCCTGGCTGCTGGCGGCCCGCACCACCGAGGCGCTGCGCGCCCAGGCCGGTCGGCTGCACGCCTTCGTCGCCGACACCGAGCCCGACCCGGTCGACGTCGGCCGCTCGCTGCTCTCCCGGGCGCCCCTGGAGCGGCGCGCCGTCGTGCTCGGCGCCGACCGGGACCGCCTGGCCGACGCGCTCGCCGCGCTGGCCGGGGACCTGCCCGACAAGGCCGTGGTCACCGGGGTGGCGGGGGAGGGCCGCAGCGCCTTCCTGTTCACCGGCCAGGGCGCCCAGCGGACCGGGATGGGCCGCGAGCTGTACGAGGCCTTCCCGGTGTTCCAACGGGCCTTCGACGCGGTCTGCGCCGAGCTGGACCCGCGCCTGGAGCACTCCGTCAAGGACGTGGTGTTCGGCGGGAGCCGGGACCTCCACCAGACGGTGTGGGCCCAGGCCGGGCTGTTCGCGCTGGAGGTGGCCCTCTTCCGGCTGTTCGAGTCCTTCGGCGTGCTGCCGGACTTCCTGCTCGGCCACTCGATCGGCGAGGTGGCGGCGGCGCACTGCGCCGGGGTGCTGACCCTGGCGGACGCCTGCGCCCTGGTCGCCGCGCGCGGCCGGCTGATGCAGGCGCTCCCGGCCGGCGGGGCGATGCTCGCCGTGCAGGCCACCGAGCCCGAGGTGGCGGCGGCCCTCGCGGCCGTCACCGGCACCGCGGACGTGGCCGCGCTCAACAGCCTCGGCTCGGCGGTGGTCTCGGGCACGGCGGACACCATCGACGAACTCGCCGCCCACTGGACGGCCGAGGGCCGCAAGACCAGTCGGCTGACGGTCTCGCACGCCTTCCACTCGGCCCTGATGGAGCCGATGCTGGACGAGTTCCGGGCCGTCCTCGCGACGCTCTCCTTCGCCGAGCCCCGCATCCCGATCGTCTCCACCCTCACCGGCGCGGTGGAGGACGAGCTGCTGCGCACCCCCGACTACTGGGCGCGGCAGGTCCGCGAGACCGTCCGGTTCGCCGACGGCGTCGAATGCCTCAAGGCCCAGGGGGTCGGCCGGTTCGTGGAACTCGGCCCCGACGGCGTGCTCACGGCGATGGCCCGCGAGAACCTGCCCGAGTCGGCGCTCACCGCGACGGCGCTGCGCAGCAGCTGGCACGACACCGGGGTGTTCGTCACCGCGCTGGCCGACCTGTGGACCCGCGGCACCGCGGTCGACTGGCAGGTGCTCTTCGACGGCCACGGCCGCCGGGTCGAGCTGCCGGTCTACCCCTTCCAGCACGAGAAGTACTGGCTCCACCCGGTGGCCGCGCCGGCCGGCGGGCCCGTCGACCCGGGCCTCTGGGCGGCACTGGCCGGCGAGGACGCCGACGCGATCGCCGACCGGCTCGACGTGACCGACCCCGGGGTCCGGGCGTCGCTGCGCACCGCGCTGCCGCTGCTGTCCGACTGGCACCGGCGCGATCGCGAGGAGGCCGAGGTCGCGGGCTGGCGCTACCACGTCGGCTGGGAGCCCGTCCCGGACGCCCCGGCCCCCGCCCTCACCGGCGACTGGCTGCTGGTCGTGCCCGCCGCGACGGCCGACGACGAGCGGGTGCGCGCCCACCGGGACGGCCTGACCCGGCACGGCGCCACGGTGGTGACGGTGCCGGTCGCGGCGGACGCCGCCGACCGGACCGACCTGGCCGTCCGGCTGCGGCAGGCCGTCGGCGACGGGCGGCGGCCCGCCGGCGTGCTCTCCCTGCTGGCGCTGGAGACCGGGCCGCACCCCGAGGTGCCGGCGCTCCCCGGGGGCACGGCCACCACGCTGCTGCTCGTCCAGGCCCTGCTGGACGCCGGGATCGACGGCTCGCTGTGGTGCGTGACCGAGGGCGCGGTGTCCACCGGTGACCACGAGCCGCCCGCCGAGCCGGGCCAGGCGCCGGTCTGGGGCCTGGGCCGGGTCGCCGCCCTGGAGCACCCGCAGCTGTGGGGCGGTCTGATCGACCTCCCCGCCGGGGCCGAGGAGGAGGACTACGACGCGCTGGCCGGCCTGCTGACCGCCGCCGACGGCGAGGACCAGCTGGCGGTCCGCCCGGAGGGCGTCTTCGCCCGCCGGCTGCTGCCCGCCCCGACGGCCGACCCGGAGGCGCCCGCGTGGCAGCCGCGCGGCACGGTCCTGGTGACCGGCGGCACCGGCGCGCTCGGCGGGCAGGTGGCCCGGTGGCTGGCCGCCGGCGGCGCCGAGCACCTGGTGCTGGTCAGCCGGGGCGGCCGCGGCGCCCCCGGGCTGGCCGGGCTGGAGGCCGAGCTGACGGAGCTCGGCGCCCGGGTCACGGTGGTCGCCTGCGATCTGTCGGACCGCGCGGACGCCGCCCGACTGGTCGCCGAACTCGACGCGATGGAACCGAAGTTGAGGGCCGTCGTGCACGCCTCGGGGGTCAGCGCCTCGGCGCCGCTCGCCGACACCACCTTCGCGGAACTCGACCGGACCGCGGCCGGCAAGGTCGCGGGCGCCCGGCACCTGGACGAACTGCTCGACCAGCGCCGGCTGGACGCGGTCGTGCACTTCTCCTCCATCGCGGGCGTCTGGGGCGTCGGCGAACAGGCCTGCTACGCGGCCGCCAACGCCTACCTCGACGCCCTGGCGCAGCGGCGCGACGCCGAGGGCGTGCGCGCGCTGGCCGTCGCCTGGGGGCCGTGGGACGGCGGCGGCATGGTCGACCAGGCGATCAAGGAGCCGATGCGCCGGCGCGGCATCTCGCTGCTGGCGCCGGACCGGGCGATGCACGCCCTGCAGCGGGCGCTGGACCTGGACACCGGAGCGGTCACCGTCGCCGACATCGCCTGGGAGCAGTTCGTTCCCGCGTTCACCGCGCTGCGGCCCAACCGGTTCTTCGCCGAACTGCCCGAGGTCCGGGCGCTCGCCGCGGTCACCGTCACCGAGGGCGAGGACCGGAACCGGCTCGCCGCCCTGCGCGAGCGGCTGGCCGCCCTGCCGGGCGCCGACCGCGAGCCCGTCCTGCTGGACCTGGTCCGCACCCACGCGGCCGTGGTGCTCGGGCACGACGGCCCGGCCGCGATCGACGTCGACCGGCCGTTCCGGGACTTCGGCTTCGACTCGCTGGCCGCCGTCGAACTGCGCAACCGGCTCGGCGAGGCCACCGGCCTGCCGCTGCCCGCCACCGTGGTGTTCGACCACCCGACGCCCGCGGTGCTGGCCGCCCACCTGCTGGGCGAGGCGCTGCCCGACGACGCGGCGGCGGCCCTGCCCTCGACGGCGGAGCTGGACCTGCTCGAAGAGGCGCTGCTGGCCCGGGCGGAGGACGACGTGGACCGGGTCCGGGTGGTCCTGCGGCTGGAGGCGCTGCTCACCCGCCACCGGGGCGCGGGCGGCGGCGACCCGGTCGCCTTCGACGACCTGAGGGACCAGCTCAGCAGGGCCAGCAACGAAGAGCTCTTCGACGTGATCGACCGGGATCTCGGCCTCTCGTGAGCAGGGGTGCGTGGTGGCCGGGGACAATCTTGGAAGGCGGCAGTTTCGATGGCAGATGATGCGCGGCCGATGGCGGACGACGCCCAGCGGCTCCGCGACTACCTCACCCGGGTGGTCGCCGAGCTGCAACACACCCGCCGGAGGGTCCGGGACCTGGAGTCCGCGGCGGGCGAGCCGATCGCCATCGTCGGGATGAGTTGCCGCTACCCGGGCGACGTGCGTTCCCCGGACGACCTGTGGCGGATGGTCAGCACCGGCCAGGACCCGATCGGTCCGCTGCCCGCGAACCGCGGCTGGGACCTCTCGCTGGCCGACGAGCCGTCCTGGGCGGGCGGATTCGTCGAGGACGCGGGGGAGTTCGACGCGGACCTGTTCGGGATCTCGCCGCGCGAGGCGCTGGCGATGGACCCGCAGCAGCGGCTGCTGCTGGAGACCTCCTGGAAGGCCTTCGAGGACGCCGGGCTCGACCCGCTGTCGCTGCGGGGCTCCAGCACCGGGGTCTTCGTCGGCGTCACCTCGGTCAGCTACGGCCCCGGGATGGACCTGCCGGAGGACGTGGCCGGCCACCTGATGACCGGCACCGCCTCCAGCATCGCCTCCGGCCGGGTGTCGTACACCTTCGGCCTGGAGGGCCCGGCGGTCACCGTGGACACCGCCTGTTCCTCCTCCCTGGTCGCGCTGCACCTGGCCGTCCAGTCGCTGCGCGAGGGCGGTTGCGACCTGGCGCTGGTCGGCGGCGTCACGGTGATGACCACCCCGATGCAGATCGTCGAGTTCGGCCGCCAGGGCGGTCTGGCCTCGGACGGCCGCTGCAAGGCGTTCTCCGACGAGGCCGACGGCGCGGGCTGGTCCGAGGGCATCGGCCTGCTGCTGGTCGAACGGCTCAGCGACGCCCGGCGCCGCGGCCACCAGGTGCTCGCGGTGGTCCGCGGCAGCGCGATCAACCAGGACGGCGCCTCCAACGGCCTCACCGCCCCGAACGGCCCGGCGCAGGAACGGGTGATCCGCCGGGCGCTGGCCAACGCCCGGCTGAGCGTCGAGGACGTGGACGCCGTGGAGGGCCACGGCACCGGCACCCGGCTCGGCGACCCGATCGAGGCCCGGGCGCTGCTGGCCACCTACGGGCGCGGCCGCTCCGCCGAGCGCCCGCTCTGGCTCGGCTCGATCAAGTCCAACATCGGCCACACCCAGTCCGCCGCCGGGGTGGCCGGCGTCATCAAGATGGTCATGGCGATGCGCGACGGCACCCTGCCGCCCACGCTGCACGCGCAACGGCCCTCCGCCCAGGTCGACTGGTCGCCCGGCACGGTCCGGCTGCTGACCGAGCCGCGGCCGTGGCCGGGCGCCCACCGGCCCCGCCGCTCGGCGGGCTCCAGGGGGGGGGTGTGCGGCCCCCAAGCCCCCGGCAAACAGGGGCAGGCCCCCGGGCCCCCGCC
>NZ_JBHXEM010000190.1:0-12137 GCF_042724755.1 Kitasatospora sp. NPDC127067
GGGCGGGCGCGCCCCCCCCGCCCCCCCCGCCGTCGGCGGTCGCCCGGGGCGCGGGGGCCCGCCTCCGCCCCCCGGGGGCGGCGCCGGGCCCCGGGTCACATCTCAAGCCCCTGCTCGAACATCACCTGGCGGACCTCCACGCCGGTGTGGCGGGCGTCCGGGATCAGCGCGGCCAGCTCGACCGCGCGCTCCCTGGTCTCGACGTCGACCAGGTAGAAGCCGCAGACGAACTCCTTGGTGTCCAGGTACGGGCCGTCGCTGTGCATTGGGCCGCCGTCGCGGACCCTGACGGTCGTGCTCTGCCCCGGTTCGGCCAGGGCCTGCGTGGTGACCAGCTCGCCGGACTCCTTGATGAGCTTCATGAAGTCGCCGTGGCCGGTGAAGACGGCCTGCTGCTCGTCGACGGACAGGCCCTCCCAGAGCACCGGGTCCATGTGCATCACGAGCAGGTACTTCATGGTTCTCACTCCTCGGGCCGTGGCCTCCGGGCGTCTCCGGGGGCCGTCACAGGAGACGTCGGAGCCGGCCGCCCGTTCTCGACACGAAAACGCGCGGCCGGCCGTGACGGGTCACGGCCGGCCGCGCGCAGCAGCGAATCAGCGCACCAGTTGGGCGGCCCGGGGGCCGGTCCGCTCCAGCCACCAGTGGGCGACCAGCAGATTGAGCACCCAGCCCGCCCAGTTGGCCACCTCCAGGAGCACCGGGAGGTCGAGCTTGAAGCCGGGGATGTACCCCATCAGCTCGACCACCACCCGGCCCCAACTGGTGCCGAGGGCCAGCGCGAAGCTGTACACCATCCAGCGCCGGTGGTCGACGAACCGGCGCTGCAGGGCGGCCCGCAGCCCGAGCACGGTGGTCAGCAGCCAGAGCACCCCCATCATGGCCAGGCCGATCCTGCCGCTCGGGGCGGTGGAGTAGGGCAGCAGCACCAGGGCCAGCAGGCCGCCGGGCAGGGCCCCGGCGAAGATGTACACCCGGCCGCTGATCCGGTGCACCGCCGGGTGGTTGCGGCGTATCCAGGGCAGGACCTGGAGGAAGACCGTCACCATCGAGATGTTGCCGAAGACGACGTGCCCCACCAGGACGGCGTAGTGCGCCGGGAAGGACGGGTCCAGGGGGATCCGGGCCTGGCCCGGGCCGCCGGTCAGGTACCGGGGGAAGGCGTACACCAGATTGAAGACCACGAGGACGGCCAGGGCCGTCACCCACGGGCTCTGCCACCAGCTCGGTGCGGTCGCGCCCGCTCCGGTGCCGGGTCTCGCGTGTTCCGGTCCGGCGGCCAGGGCCCCGGACGGCTTCGTGTTCCGTGTCACCGCTGATCCTCGACTTCCGTTGGGTCCGGGTGGTTCAGTGGTGGTACTCGCCGGCGTTGGCGTCCAGGCAGTGGCCGGTGACGGCGCGGGAGAGCGGGGACATCAGGAACAGCACGGCGTCGGCGATCTCGTCGGGCTCGGGGAGCCGGCCGAGGTCGAGGGTGGCCGCGATCTCGTCGTAGATGTCCTGCACGGTGACGCCGCGCTGCGCGGCCCAGTGGCCGAACCCCTCGCGCAGGGCGTCCGCCCAGATGTAGCCGGGGGCGACGGTGTTCACCCGGATGCCCTGCGGGCCGAGCTCGGTGGCCAGGCTCTGGGCCAGCGACAGCAGGGCGGCCTTGCTCATCTTGTAGGCGCCGAACAGCCGCTTGGAGTGCCGGATCACCGCGGAGTTGATCATGACGACCGAGCCCCGGTTCTCGGCCAGGGCGGGGGCGAACAGCCGGGTGAGCCGCAGCGCGGCGTAGACGTTGGTCTCGAACCCGGCGCGCACGTCCGCGAATTCGACCTCGCCGAGGTCGACCAGCGGGGGCACCGCGAAGGCGTTGTTGACCAGGGCGTCGATCCGGCCGAAGGCCTCCGTCGCGGTCTTGACCAGGGCGGCGGCCGACTCGTCGTCGGTGATGTCGGTCGGTACGGCCAGTGCCCGGCGTCCGGTGCGCTCGACCTCCGCGGCGATCTCGGCGAGCCGGGAGGCGGTCCGGGCGGCGAGCACCACGTCCGCCCCCGACTGCGCGGCGCGCAGGGCGATGGCCCGGCCCAGACCGGGGCCGACCCCCGAGACCACGACGACCTTGTTCTCAAGCATCCTGATCCTCCAGCAAGTCCGGCTGTGCGTCGGTTGGTTCGATCGACAGTGCGTGGCGGAACACGTTCCGGGGGTCGTACGCCCGCTTGACCCGCTGCAGGCGCGGGTAGTTGCCGCCGTAGTAGAGCACCGACCAGGGCACCCCCGAGGTGTTGAGGGCGGGGTCGGCCAGGTCGCGGTCGGGGTAGCCGATGTAGGCGCCGTCGGTGAACCCGTCGGGGACGGGGACCCCGCCGGTCCCGGCGTGGACCTCGCGGTAGAACTCCCGGACCCAGGCGATGCAGGCCTCGTCCTGGTCCGCGGACAGCCAGAAGCCGCCGCTGTAGAGGACCTTGAGGATCGAGTCCCGCTGGGCCGTGGCGGTGGCGTCGGGGGCGACGGTGTTGACCCTGCCGCCGAAGCCGGCGACCACCAGGCACGACATCGGGTTGATGTGCTCCGGATCGCTCAGGTAGCGCCAGACCACCCCGAGCTGGCGGTCGGTGAAACCCTTGCGCAGGTAGGCGGCCTTGTCCTTGTAGCGCCCCTTGGGGTCGTTCGGGAAGCTGTACGAGGGCAGCCAGGAGCTCAGCCAGGGCACGACCTCGGTGACGTGCACCGACGGTTCCACCCCGACCCCGGCGCTGACCGCGTCGAAGTGCTCGGCCAGCACCTTCTCGGCGTCCGGCCCCTCGTGGTCGATCACCACGACCATCCCGAAGGCCCCGGAGTTCCGGTGGGTGACGATCAGGTTGCTCCACAGGCCGGCCGCCGGCGCGTCGGCGTCGTCGTGCTCCTCGTACCAGGTGCAGTAGTTGCGCAGCAGGGTGGCGAGGGCCTCCTCGGTCATGCCCTCCCAGGGCCACATGACCGTCCGCTTCCACACCCGGGCCGGAGCCCGGGGCAGCAGTCGGGCCGGGTCGGCCGAGTCGGCCCCCGGGGTGCGCAGCCAGAACCTGGTCACCACACCGAAGTTGCCGCCTCCGCCGCCGGTGTGGGCCCACCACAGGTCGTGGTGCGGATCCTCGGGGTCGGCGCTCGCCACCACGGCGCGGGCCCGGCCGGACTCGTCGACGACCACCACCTCGACGGCGTGGAGGTGGTCGACGACCAGGCCGTCGCGGCGCGAGAGGTGTCCGTAGCCGCCGGCCGTGAAGTGGCCGCCGACGCCGACGTCCAGGCAGGTGCCGGCCGGGACCGTCACGCCCCAGCGCTTGAAGAGGGTCCGGTAGACGTCCCCGAGCAGGGCGCCGGAGCCGACCTCGATCGCGCGCCGGTCGGGATCGTAGGAGATGCCGTTCAGCTGGGACACGTCCAGCAGGACCTGGACGTCGGGGGAGGCGGTGAAGTCCTCGAAGCAGTGCCCGCCGCTGCGGACCGCGATCCGCCGGCCGGTCGCCACCGCCTCGTCGACGGTCGCCACCACCTCCTCGGTGCCGGCCACCACGTGCACCTGGTCGGGCCGTCCGACGAAGCGGTGGTTGTAGCCCTGGACGAGGTTCTCGTACCGCGGGTCCCCGGGCCGGATCACCACCGGCCCGGTCGGATCAACGGTCCTGTCGGTCATGCTCGTTCGTCCTTCCACGGGGCGGACGCGCGCGGCGCCGGCTGTCGGGTCCCGGGGGTCCTGCGCGGGGGCCCGGGGGCCGCGCCCCGCCCCAGCGGCGCGGCCCCCGGGCGGGGAAGGTCCGGCTAGCCGGCCACCGCGCCGGAGCCGGACGTGGCTGCGAACAGTTCGGGGGCGACGTCCTCGGCCATGGCCCTGGCCGACTGCCAGGCGACCTCGTGCGTGGTGCCGACACCGCCGCAGAGCAGCACGAAGCGACGGAAGCCGGCGGACGTCAGCGCCTCCAGCTTGGCCCGGACCGTCTCGACCGAACCGACCAGGGCGAACGGGTTGCGGAGGTAGGACTCCGCGGGGGCCTCGAACACGCCCTGCACGCCGGTGTCGCCCTCCTTCGCCAGCGAGGACAGCGGGCTGTCGGCGGGGTCGGCGCCGGCCATCCGCGCCAGCACCCCGCCGGCGGTCTCGATGTGCGAGACGAAGCCGTCGCGGACGAGCTCCGCGGCCTCGCGGTCGGTGTCGGCGATCACGGTGAAGCAGCTCGCCGCGACGTTCGCCATGGAGAGCTCGTGCCCGTGCTCCTTGCCGACCTCCAGGTAGCGGTGCAGGCGCGCGACCATCTCCTCCACGCTGATCTTCGACATGCCGCCGGCCGCCGGGTCGAGGTTCAGCCCGGTGAAGACGTTCCAGCCGCGGCGGGCCGCCATGGCGAGGGACTCGTCCGTCTCCGCCGCCACCCACAGCGGCACGCTCGGCTGGACCGGCCGGGGCCAGACGGTGACCTTCGCGACCTCGGCGTCCTGGAGGAAGGCGGTGTACGCGGGGGTCAGGTCGTCCTTCGCCACCGGGTGGTCGATCCGGTTGACGGCGCCGTCGATGAGGTCGGCGTTGTGCTCGAAGGCGGCCCGGTCGCCGCGCCGGCCGAGGCCGATCTCCAGCCGCCCGCCGGAGAGCACGTCGATCATGTTGAACTGCTCGGCGAGGTGCAGGGGGTGGTGCAGCAGGGCCAGGTTCACCCCGGAGACCAGCCGGGCCCGGGTCGTCCGCGCGGCGATCGCGGCCAGCATGACGTTCGGGTGCGGGGAGATCGACGACGGGCCGAAGTGCTCCGGCAGGCTGAGGCCGGCGTAGCCGAGGCGCTCCGCCTCGACGCAGTGGTCGAGGTAGGTCTCGTAGAGGCGGGCCCCGAGAACCGGGTCCCACTCCTCCGGCGAGCGCGATCCCGACGGCGCGTAGGTGAGGTTGTCCCAGTAGACGAACTTGACGCTGTTCGGGTCCTCGGAGAGTGTGCTCATGCCGGTGGTTCCCCTCTGTTCGCAAGGCTCGCAGTGGATGTGAATCAATCTAGCCAGGCGACCGGAGGCCGCCATCTTCCAGATTGCCCGCGCGGTCCGGGCCGGTTTCAGACCATGCCCGGGGCCTCCAACGACCTGGCCAGCGCGGCGGCGTCGGAACGCACCCGGCCGCCGAGGCGGGGGCGCTGACCGGTGTCGGAGTACTGCCGGGGCCGGCTGCCGCCGGTGCGGCGCAGCACGGTCATGCTGTTCTGCCGCAGCTTGCGGCTCTCCAGCAGGTTGAGCATCTCGAACTCGCCGGGGGCCATCCGCTGGGTGTCGGCGATGTACTCCAGGATCGCCTCGCCCTCGGGATAGGTCATCAGGTAGTGCATGACCACGATCCCGCCATCCGGATCGATCAACTCCCAGAAGTTCTCGAAGAAGTAGAGGCAGTCCCAGGCGTCCACCCAGGCGAAGTCGATCGGCCGGAACTCCTCGGGGAGGCGTCCGACGGCCCCGCGCATGTCGGAGTTGACGACGGTGACGCGCTCGGCGAGGCCGAGCTCGCCCAGCACCTCCGTCACCAGCGGGGCCGAGGAGCCGGCGTCCGAGAGGTCGTCGACCGCCACGAACCGCGGCCGGTACGGCTCGCGGTAGCCGCCCGGCAGCAGCAGCGCCGGCTCGCTGTCGATCCACGCCTCGTCCAGCTCCCGGTCGTCCGCGAGGTACGGCAGGGTCTTGCGGACCAGCGCCGCGGCCTCGGCCCCGGCCAGTTCCTCGGCCTCGGCCAGGGCCTTCGCCAGGAACGGGGTGGTGTAGCCCATGCCGACCTCCAGCACCCGGTGGGGCCGGACCAGGTGGATCAGCTGGGAGAGCAGCGGCGCCACCACCTCCGTTCCCATGCCCGGCACCCGCAGCCGCTCGACCGCGGTCCGGAAGCGCTCGTCGGGGATCGTGTCACGCGTCATCGCCGGTACCCCTGCCCTGCTGGTGCTCGATGGCCTGGTAGAGCGCCTTGATGTTGCCGCTGCCGAAGGAGCGGGCGCCCATCCGCTCGATGACCTCCAGGAAGAGGGTGTTGCGGGGGTGCACGGACTTGGCGAAGATCTGGAACAGCTGCCCGTCGTGGTCCTGGTCGATCAGCAGGTTCAGCCGCTCCAGTTCCGCCACCGAGTGCCGCAGCGGGGTGAGCCGGTCCGGCAGCAGCCGGTAGTACGCCGGGGGGGTGCCCAGGAACTCCACGCCCCGGGCGGCGATCGCGTCGACCGAGCGCACGATGTCGTCCGTGGTGAAGGCGATGTGCTGCACGCCCGGACCGCCGTGGTCCTTCAGGAAGGAGTCCAGGTGGCCGGAGACCTCGGACGGGTCGGGGGTGATCAGGGTGAAGGTGACCGTGCCGCCCTGCACCACGTTGGTGATCATCACCTGGCCGTTGACCTCGATCCGCTCCGTGAAGATCGGTTCGAAGTCGAGGACCTCGCGGTAGAAGGCCACCGTCGTGTCCATCTGCCCCGGCTCGACGCAGATCGCGAAGTGGTCGACCTCCCGCAGGCCGCAGTCCGGCCCGGCCGGGCCGGCGTCGGCCGGCGTCAGCCCGGGCAGCAGCCGCTCGTCGCCGCCCGCCGGGCGTTCGACGAAGGTGTGGGCGATGTCGCCGACGCCCATGATCGTGGCGGTGACCACGTCGCCGTGCGCGACCGGCGCCGACACCGGCCGGGCGCCGCGGCGCACCGCGGTGGCGAAGGCCGCCCGGGCGTCCGGGACGCGCAGCGCGATGTCGGCCACCCCGTCGCCGTGCTTCTCGACGTAGGCCGCTCCCGGGTGGTCGCCCACCACCGGCCGGCTGAGCAGCAGCCGGATGCCGTTGGCGCCCAGCGCCACCGAGCGCAGCTCCCGCGCCTGCGGGGGCGAGCTCGCGTACACTTCCAGGCCGTACCCGCGGACCAGCCACTCGGTGGTGACCGCCAAGTCGGCGACGTAGCAGGTGATGTGGTCGACGAGCATGCCGCCGAAGGTCTCCTGACCCGCGTCGAGGCTCATGTTCCGGACTCCTCGTCAGTCGTCGGGCTGCCCAGGGGGGCGCCCGGTGAGGCCGTTCGGCCCCAGATCCGTCCAGTGCTCGTTCACGTAGGCGAGGGCGGTGGTCCGGTCGGACGGCCCGTGCTCGGTCGTCCAGCCCACCGGTACCGCGGCGTCGGCCGGCCAGAGCGAGAACTGGCCGCGCGCGTTGACCAGGACCGTGAACTCGCCGTCGTCGGCGTCGAAGGGGCTGCTCATTCCCGCTCTCCTTCCGGTCGGTCCAGCAGGCCCTCCAGGGCCGCCACCGAGGGAACGTCGAAGAACTGGGTGACGGTGAGCGGGATCTTCAGCTCGGCCCGGATCCGGCTGACCAGCCGCATCGCGGCCAGGGACTGGCCGCCGAGCTCGAAGAAGCTGTCGTCGACCCCGATCTCCGGCACCTCCAGCACCTCGGCGAACAGGGCGCACAGCTGCCGCTGCCGCTCGGTCGCCGGCGCCCGGCGGGTCGAGCTCGTCACCGGCTCGGGCAGCGCCCGCCGGTCCAGCTTGCCGTTGGGGGTCAGCGGGAGGGCCGGCACGCTCACGAAGGCCGTCGGCACCATGTACGCCGGCAGCTGCTCCACCGCGTGCGCCCGCAGCGCACCCGCCTCGATCCCGTCGGACTCCGGGACGTAGTACGCCACCAGGCGCTTCTCCCCGGACTCCGACTCCCGTGCCACGACGGCGACATGGGCCAGTCCGGGATGGCGCGCCAGTGCCGCCTCCACCTCGGCGGGCTCCACCCGGAAGCCCATCACCTTGAGCTGGTCGTTGGCCCGGCCGAGGTACTCCAGCAGGCCGTCCCGGTCGACCCGGACCAGGTCCCCGGTGCGGTACATCCGTTCGCCCGGCGCGTCGAAGGGGTTGGCCACGAACCGCTCGGCCGTCAGATCGGGCCGGTTGAAGTAGCCGCGGGCCAGGCCGCGTCCGGCGATGTGGAGCTCGCCCACCCCGCCGACCGGCACGGGCCGCAGCCCGGCGTCCAGGACGTGCAGCCGGACGTCGTCCATCGGCCGGCCGACGCCCACCGGGCCCGTGGCGAGGTAGGGGGCGGTCATCGGCGCGCTGGTGCTGAACAGCGTCGCCTCGGTGGCGCCGTACATCGCCCGCACCACCAGGGCGGGGTTGTGCTCCAGCACCCGCTGGACGGCCGAGGGGGCGATGACGTCGCCGCCGGTGAGCACCTCGCGCACACCGGCGAGGCAGCCCGGGTCCTCCTCGGCCAGCACCCGGAACAGTCCGGCGGTCAGGTGGATGCCGGTGATCCGCTCCTCGGCGATCAGCCGGCGCAGGGCGTGCACGTCGAGGTCGCCCGGCGGGGCCACCACGATCCGCCCGCCGTGCAGCAGCGGCACCCAGAGCTCGTACGTGGAGACGTTGAAGGCGTACGGCGCCACCATCAGCACCCGCTCGTGCCGGCCGTCCGCCCAGATCGAGTCCAGGGCCAGGCCGAGCGCGTCCCGGTGGGCGATCGCGACGCCCTTCGGCACCCCGGTGGAGCCCGAGGTGTGGATCACGTAGGCGAGGGCGTCCGGGCCGGTGGGGACGGCCGGGTCCGTCGCGGGGTAGCCCGCGAGGCCCTTCTCGCCCTCGACGACGACCACCTCGGCGCCTTCCGGCAGGCCCTGCCTGCTCATCGCCTCGTCGGTCAGCAGCACCGGCGCCGCGCAGTGCTCCACGATCCACTGCTTGCGCGGCAGCGGGTAGGCGCTGTGCAGCGGGAGGTAGCACCCGCCGGCCTTGAGCACGGCCAGGATCGCCACCACCAGGTCCGCCGACCGCTCCATCAGCACCGCGACCGGCGACTCGGTCCGCACGCCGAGTTCGCCCAGCCGGTGCGCCAGCCGGTTCGCCCGCTCGTCCAACTCTCGGTAGCTGAGCCGGACTTCACCGGACGACACGGCGATCGCGTCCGGTGTCCTGAGCGCCTGTTGCGTGAAATGCCCCTGAAGGGAAGGGGAAGCCACCATGCCCTCCGATCATCGTCGATTGGTTGTCGGTGCCCGGATCAGCTGTCGAGCAGCCCGCGGACGGAATCACTCAGGTCGGCGAAGGAGGACAGATCGGGTACCGTCCATCCGTTCAGGTCGTACTCCGCCAGGCACTCGTCGACCAGGCCCTTGTAGGAGTCCAGCTGGCCGTTGGCGAGCTGGGCGAAGAGCAGCTCGATCCGGGTGTTCTCGTGACTGCCCGCGTAGTTGCGCTCGTAGAGCTCGTGGCGGCCGCCGAACTCGCTGCCGACGGCGTCCCAGAGCAGTTTCATCACCTTGACCCGCTCGACCGCGTCCACGCCGCCGGAGCCGCGGAGGAACCGGTCCAGGTAGGGCCGGATCTCCGGATTGCCGAAGTCCTTGGCACTGGAGTTGACGTAGATCAGCCCGCTGGCCACGTCCTGGAGGACGATCTCCCTGATCCGCGGGTAGCCCGTCTGCATGAACCACCGGTAGGCCAGGCCGTACTGGGAGTTGGGCAGCACCGCGCCGTTGCGCCAGGCGACCGGGTTGCGGGCGGCCGCGTCGGACAGTCCCCAGAACAGGTTGCGCCAGGCCAGCACCTCGCCGAGCCGGCTCTGCACCCCGCGGAAGTCCCCGGTGCCGGTGATGTCCAGGGCCTTGGCCAGCAGGCCGGCGATGAACTCCAGCTTCACCGCGAGCCGGGTGCAGCCGTGGAAGGTGAACCGCTCGATGAAGCCGGACTGGCCGGTGAACATCCGGATCTTCTCCGGCTGCCCGTAGACGAAGACGTTCTCCCACGGGATGAGCACCTTGTCGAGCACCAGGATGGTGTCGTTCTCGTCCAGCCGGGAGGAGAGCGGATGGTCGAACGGGCTGCCCATCGCCGCCGCCGTCGCGGTGTAGGACGGGCGGCAGATCAGCTTCATCCCCGGCGCGTTCATCGGCACGGTGGCCACCAGCGCGAAGGTGCGGTCCTTGATCGGCAGGCCGTAGTGCGCGATGAAGTTGTAGTGCGTCAGCGCGGAGCCGGTGGCGACCACCTTCGCGCCGGACACCACCAGGCCGGCGTCGGTCTCCCGCTCGGCGTGGATGAAGACGTCCTTCACCTGGTCCGGCGGCAGGGACCGGTCGACCGGCGGGTGCACGATCGCGTGGTTCCAGTACAGCACCTTCTCCTGCGACTCGGCGTACCAGCGCCGGGCGTTGTCCGCGAACGGCTCGTAGAAGTCCGCGTTGGCGCCCAGGGTGCCGAGGAAGGAGGCCTTGTAGTCGGGGCTGCGGCCCATCCAGCCGTAGCTCATCCGCGCCCAGGCGGCGATCGCCTGCTGGTCGCCGACCAGGTCCTCCGCGCTGCGCGGGGTGGTGAAGAAGCGGTGGGTGTAGCCCTCGCCGCCGCTGTCGACCGGCGCGGTCAGCACGGGCCGGTGCCGGGGGTCGTGCAGGGCGTCGTAGAGCCGTGCGGTCATCCGGACCGGATTGTGGAACGCCGGGTGGGCGGTGACGTCCTTGACCCGATCACCGTAGAGGTAGATCTCCCGGTCGTCGCGCAGGCTCTCGATGTACTCCGCCCCGGTCAGCGGGCGAGTTCCGCGCGCACTGCCGGCGGTGGTTTCCCGGGCTTCGGCCATCAGACGCCTCTCCTTGCTGCCAGTTCACCGGACGGATCGAGACTGACAGCCCGGGAGCGGCGGTGGCTTCTCCCGACGTGCGCCGCTTGCGGACCCGGGCGGCCCGGGCGGTCCGCACGGCCCGGACTCAGCACGAGCGGAGATGCCCGCGGTCCGCCGCCCCCGGAGCATGAGCATCTGGATTTGCCAGGCCTGCGCAGGAGGGACTCCGGAATGAGCAAGCGAATCGACATCGACATCGTGGTGCCGCTCTACCCGTTCATGCCGTACTTTCTCGACCGGACGAGGGAGTTGGCGGAGAAGTTCACGGCCAACCACCCCGAGTACCGGATCCGGGTCAGCGGCGCCGACTGGCTGTCGGTGCCGCAGACGGTCCACGACGCCGTCCAGCAGGGCGGCGCGCCGACCATCGCGCAGTACTTCTACACGTCGACCCGGGACGCCCTCGACGCCCGACGGCCCGACGGGTCGCCGCTGTTCACCTCGGTCGAGCGGGCGATCGCGGGCCGCACCGAGATCCTCGGCGAGCCGGTCGTGCTCGGCGACGTGGCGCCCGCCGCGCGGCACTACTACACCCACGACGGCGCCGTGGCGGCCATGCCGCCGCTCACCTCGACCACGCTGCTCTACGCCAACACCACCCTGCTGGAGCGGGCCGGGATCACCGAGGTCCCGCAGACCTGGGCCGGGATCGAGGCCGCCTGCCGGGCCGTCGCCGCGCTTCCGGACGGGCCGGCCCACGCGATCACCTGGCCCAACCACGGCTGGTGGTTCCAGCAGTCGGTGGCCCAGCAGGGGGCGCTGCTGGCCGACCACGACAACGGCCGCTCCGGTCGCGCGGAGACGCTGTACCTCGACTCGGACGCGATGCTCGCCTACGTCGACTGGTGGCGCGGCCTGCACCGGGCGGGCCTGTACCGCTACCACCCGAGCCGGGTGAACACCGAGGTCGACTGGGACGGCAACTTCCGCGCCTTCGCCGGACAGGAGGTCGCCTTCGTGCTCACCACCTCGGTCGAGGCGGCCCGGATGGCCCAGGCCGGCCTGGACGGCGGCTTCGTCGTCCAGGCCTGCCGGATGCCGTACAACGACCGGGTGCCCTACGCGGGCAACGTGATCGGCGGCGACGCGCTCTGGCTGGCCGCCGGCCTGGACCGGGAGACCGAGGACGGCGCCCTGGCCTTCATGCAGTACCTGAACACGCCGCGCACCGCCGCCGAGCGGCACCGGGAGACCGGCTTCATCCCGGTCACCGGCGGTGCGATCGACCTGCTGGAGGAGGAGGGCTGGTTCGAGCGCAACCCGCACTTCCGCACGGCGCTGGACCAGCTCGCCGCCAACTCCGGTTCGCCGGCCGCCCGGGGCGCGCTGCTCGGGGAGTTCGCCGGGATCCAGGACATCCTGACCACCGCCATGCACGACGTGCTGGTCACCGACGTGGAGCCGCGGGTCCGCTTCGCACAGGCGAACGCCGAGGCCCAGCTGCTGCTGGACCAGTACAACGACGCCTGCCGGGGCCTGCGCCCCCGCGGCCCGATCAGGGTCGGCTGACGAC
>NZ_JBHXEM010000191.1:0-11999 GCF_042724755.1 Kitasatospora sp. NPDC127067
GTACAGGCTGCGCAGCGAGGGCGGCAGCCCGCCCTTCAGCGCGTTGGTGAGCTGGTTGTCCCGGTCGCGCAGGCAGAGGGTGGCCTCGGCGGCGAAGATCTCGTCGCTGCGCCGCTCGTGCTCCAGCACGTGCTGGAGGGTGGTGAGCAGGGTCTCGCCGGTGAGGCCGGCGAAGACCAGGGTGCGCCACGCTATCCGGAGCGCGACGCCGAGCGCGGCCTCGTCCGGGCCGTGGCCGCAGACGTCGCCGATCACGACGTGGACGGTGCCGTCGTCGGTGCGCACGGCGTCGTAGAAGTCGCCGCCGAGCAGCGCGCGGCGGCGGCCGGGGCGGTAGCGCCGGGTGAAGGAGAGCCCGGCGCCGTCGAGCAGCGGGGTGGGCAGCAGGTGGCGCTGGAGGCGGGCGTTCTCCTGGCCGCGCAACTCGGCCTCGACCAGGCGGCGCTGGGACTCGTCGGCGCGCTTGCGCTCGACGGCGTAGCGCAGGGCGCGGGCGAGCAGCGGGCCGTCGGTCTCGTGCTTGAGCAGGAAGTCCTGGGCGCCGGCCGCGACGGCGGCCGCGCCGAGTTCGGCCCCCGCGGCGTCGGTGAGCACCACGACCGGGGTGTGCGGGGCCCGGCGGAGCAGTTCGTGCAGGCCCTCCAGCCCGTCCGAGGGGTCGGACGGGTGCGGCAGGTCGGCGGGCGAGGCGAGGTCGAGCAGCACGCAGCCGAACTCGGGGGTGCGGGAGCGCCCGCGCCGGGCCCAGGGCGCGGGCGGGGCGAGCAGTTCGGTGGCCTGGTCCAGCCCGCGGGCCCAGTGGATCTCGATCGAGGTGCCGCTGTCGGCCACCGCGGCCTTGATCAGCTGGGCGTCCGAGGCGTCGTCCTCGATGACCAGCAGCCGCAGCGGTGTGCCGTCGGCGGGCCCGTCCGCCGCGGCGGGGCCGGCCGGGTCGGGGATGTGGGACGGGTGGGAGGCGTGCGCGGCCCGTGAGCGGGGGTGAGGTATCGGGGAAGTCGCCGTGGCCGGTCCGGTCGTGGCACGGCCGCGGGCATGGCCGACGCGGGCGCCGTCGTGGGCGCCCGGCAGGTCCGCGGCACCAGGTGCCCGCCCGTCTCCCGTTGCGGGCATCGGTGGTTCCTCCCTTTCCCCGACTGCGTAACGGCCGGCGTCCGTCCGCAGTGCCCGCCTGGCACCGCGCGTCGGGGAACTTCTCGCGACCATAACGTGATCTCCGGGGATTTCTCCGGCCGACCGGCGCCGTTGTGGTTATTGCCACGCCGGTGGCGGTGCGGTGACTGGACTCGGACGACGACTCGGTTCCGTCCCGGCGGATGCCGGGCGGTCCGGGAGAGGGAGCGGGCGATGGTGGAGCGGATCACCCTGGTGGAGGGTGACATCACGGAACAGCCGGTGGACGCGGTGGTGAACGCCGCCAACTCGTCCTTGCTGGGTGGTGGCGGGGTGGACGGTGCGATCCACCGCAAGGGCGGGCCGCAGATCCTGGAGGAGTGCCGCCGGCTGCGCGCCTCGCACTGGGGCAGGGGGCTGCCCACCGGACGGGCGGTGGCGACGGCGGCCGGACGGCTGCCGGCCCGGTGGGTGGTGCACACCGTCGGGCCGGTCTACCGGGCGGAGGAGTACGAGGAGCGGGCGGAGCTGCTGGCCTCCTGCTATCGCGAGTCGCTGCGCACCGCGGTGGCGCTCGGCGCGCGCACGGTGGCCTTCCCGGCCGTGTCGGCCGGGATCTACGGCTGGCCGCCGGCGGACGCGGCCCGGATCGCGCTCGGCACCGTCGCGGAGGTGCTGGACGGCGGTGACGTGGAGGCGGGTGCGGAGCTGGCGGAGGTGCGGTTCGTGCTGTTCGGGTCGGAGATGTACGGGGTGTTCGAACGGGCTCGGCGGGAGCTGCCCGAGCGGGGCGCCTGACGGCCGGGCGGGGCGTGGTGCCGCCGTTCGGCCGGGTCCATGGTGGCGTGTCGAGGCGTCAACACGCCAGAGATATTCGA
Organism: Kitasatospora sp. NPDC127067; assembly: GCF_042724755.1. Lineage (NCBI taxonomy): Bacteria > Bacillati > Actinomycetota > Actinomycetes > Kitasatosporales > Streptomycetaceae > Kitasatospora > Kitasatospora sp. NPDC127067. The sequence goes on from NZ_JBHXEM010000191.1 coordinate 1,992, forward strand.
TAACTCGTTCGAGTGAATGCATCGGGTCGGTCACCAGCTCCGGCGCTCGCGGGCAGGTGCGCGCCCCCGAATCCGGCAGCACCTGCGCCGGCCCGCCGTTACGGCGCCGGCTCCTCGTAACGGTGCCGGCCCGCCGTTACGGTGCGAGCGCCGACCAGGGCAGCGTGACCTCGCCCTGCCGCCACCGTCCGCGCGCGTCCACCAGCGGCCAGCCGCCCGCCAGCGCCGTGCAGGCCGCCACCCAGCGCTGCCGCGCCCCGAACGCCCCGTACGGCGCGGCCGCCGCCCAGGCCCGGTCGAAGTCGGTCAGGAAGGCGTGCACCGGCCGTCCGGGCACGTTGTGGTGGATCAGCGCCTTCGGCAGCCGCTCGGCCAGGTCGGAGGGCTGGCCGAGGCCGCCCAGCCGGGCCGCGAAGGTCACCGTCCGGGGCCCCTCCGGACCGAGCGCGACCCAGACGTGCCGCCGCCCGATCTCGTCGCAGGTGCCCTCGACCAGCAGTCCGTCCGGGGCGAGCCGCGCGCACAGCCGCTCCCACACCCCGGCGACCGCCGACTCGTCGTACTGCCGCAGCACGTTGGCGGCCCGGATCAGCTGGGCCGGCGCGCCGCCGTCCAGCGGCACCTCGAAGCCCCCGCGCCGGAAGGTGAGCAGCGGCGGCTCGGCGTACGGCAGCGCGGCGGCGACCCGCTCCGGCTCGATCTCGATCCCGACCACCCGGACGTCCGGCCGCACCGTGCGCAGCCGCCCGGCCAGCTCGACGGCGGTCCACGGCGCCGCGCCGTAGCCGAGATCCACCGCGACCGGCGGGCGCTCGGCGGCGCGCAGCGCGCGGCCGAGGGTGTGGGCGATCCAGCGGTCCATCCGGCGCAGCCGGTTGGTGTTGGTGGTGCCCCGGGTGACCGTCCCCACCGGTCGCCCGGTCCGTCCGCGGGCGGGCGCGGCGGGAACGGGTTCGAAGGAGGCAGCCATGCCCAGAAGGGTAGTCGGGCCGTCGGCGGCACCGCGCTGACCTGGGGCGATGGCGACCGCCCCGGCCGGTGGGCCGGGGCGGGAATGCCGAGCGCGGTCCGTGTGGTTGGCAGACTGGTGGTGATGTGTGCCCGGGACGGGGCAGCGCACACCGGACAACGGGCGGCCCGGTACGGACCGCCTCGACGGGCAGCACAGAGGAGGCTTCAGCCAGGTGATCCAGCACCCCGTCCGTTCGGTCCGCCGTGCCCAGTCGGCCGCCCCCGCGCGCGGCCGGCTCCAGTCGCTCGTCCCCGGCCGCCGCCGTCCGCGCCGGATAGCCATGCTGAGCGTCCACACCTCGCCGCTGCACCAGCCCGGCACCGGGGACGCCGGCGGGATGAACGTCTACATCGTCGAGCTGGCCAAGCGCCTGGCCGACCTCAACATCGAGGTCGAGGTGTTCACCCGGTCGATCTGCTCGGACGACGCGCCGACGGTCGAGCTGGCCCCGGGCGTGCTGGTCCGCCACGTCACCGCCGGGCCGTACGAGGGCCTGATCAAGGAGGACCTGCCGGCCCAGCTGTGCGCCTTCACCCACGGGGTGCTGCGGACGGAGGCGGGCCACCGCCCCGGCCACTACGACCTGGTGCACTCGCACTACTGGCTCTCCGGGCAGGTCGGCTGGCTGGCCGCGCAGCGCTGGGGGGTGCCGCTGGTGCACACCATGCACACCATGGCGAAGGTCAAGAACGCCGCGCTGGCCGCGGGCGACACGCCCGAGCCCGCGGCCCGGGTGATCGGGGAGACCCAGGTGGTGGAGGCGGCCGACCGGCTGATCGCCAACACCACCGAGGAGGCCGCCGAGCTGGCGCTGCACTACGCCGCCCGGCCGGACCAGCTGGCCGTCGTCCATCCCGGGGTCAACCTGGACGTCTTCCGTCCCGGCGGGCCGCGGACGCCCGCCGCCGCACGGGCCCGGCTGGGCCTGCCGCAGGACGCCGCGGTGCTGCTGTTCGCGGGCCGGATCCAGCCGCTGAAGGCCCCGGACGTGCTGCTGCGGGCGGTCGCCGCGCTGCTGGCCCGGCGCCCGGAGCTGCGCGAGCGCCTGGTGGTGCCGGTGGTCGGCGGGCCGTCCGGAACCGGGCTGGCCCGGCCGGAGAGCCTGCACAAGCTCGCCGCCCAGCTGGGCATCTCCGACGTGGTGCGGTTCCATCCGCCGGTCGGCCAGGAGCTGCTCGCCGACTGGTACCGGGCGGCGACGGCCCTGGTGATGCCCTCGTACAGCGAGTCCTTCGGGCTGGTCGCGCTGGAGGCGCAGGCCTGTGGCACCCCGGTGGTGGCGGCCGCGGTCGGCGGTCTGCCGGTCGCGGTGCGGGACGGCGAGACCGGCACCCTGGTGCAGGGCCACGACCCGCTGGACTGGTCGTACGCGCTGGAGCCGTACATCACCGACCGGGGCCTGGTGGCGCGGCGCGGCGCGGCGGCGGCCCGGCACGCGGCCGGCTTCGGCTGGGACACCGCGGCGGCGACCACCGCCGAGGTGTACGCGGGCAGCATGGCCCGGCCGGCCGGTCGGCTGGCCGCGGCCCGTCGCCGACTGGCCTGAGCGCGCGCCGACCGGCCGAGGCTGCGCCGGCCCGGTACCGGCGAGTAACGTCACCCCCATGGCAATCCGCACCAAGGACGAGGCCCTGACCCTCCTGCGCACCGCCCTGGACGACGCCGGGGTGGCCTGGGAACCGGCCGCCACCGACCCGTACACGCTGGTGGCGGCCCTCCCGGGCACCCGGAAGCTGAGCACCACCTGCGCCCTGCGGGTCGGCGACCACACCCTGTCGGTGAACGCCTTCGTGATCCGCCGTCCGGACGAGAACCACGAGGCCGTCTACCGCTGGCTGCTGGAGCGCAACACCCGGCTGTACGGCGTCGGCTACGCGGTCGACGCGCTCGGCGACGTCTACCTGGCCGGCCGGCTGCCGCTGGAGGCGCTCACCCCGCAGGTCGTGGACCGGCTGCTCGGGACGGTGCTGGAGAACGCGGACGAGCCGTTCAACACCCTGCTGGAACTGGGCTTCGCCACGGCGATCCGCCGGGAGTGGGAGTGGCGGACCAAGCGCGGGGAGTCCACCCGCAACCTGGCAGCCTTCGCCCACCTGGCCGCCCCGAAGGAGCCGCCGGCGGACGCCCCGGACGCGGACTGACCCGTGCGGACCGACCCGTCCGGTCAGGCGCCCGCCGGGGCCTTCCCGGCGGGTTCCGCCGCGGGCGCCGGGACCGTGACGACGGTCCCGCCGGGCCGGATGCCCTGCGCGGCGCCGGTCCGCTTGCCCAGCAGCAGGTAGCCGACCGCGGCGACCGTGCCGCAGACTCCGCACGCACCCCACAGCGCCCCGCCGCCGGCCCGCTCCAGCAGCACCCCGCCGACGGCCGGGCCGAGGAACGAGGCGAGCGACCAGGCGAGCGAGTAGACGCCCTGGTAGCGCCCGCGGGCATGGGTCGGCGACAGTTCGGCGATCAGGCCCATGAGGGTCGGCGTGTAGAGGATCTCCCCGACCGTCCAGACCGCCACCGTGCCGGCGTAGAACCACGCGGACGACCCGGCCAGGGCCGTCAGCCCGAATCCCCAGCCGATGAACAGCGAGGCCGCCGCCAGCATGGCCGACCGGCTGCGGCTCTCGACCCACCGGGTGAGCGGGATCTGCAGCAGGACGATCAGCAGCCCGTTCAGGCCGATGACCAGGCCGTACTCGGTGGACGTGATCCCCCGGCGGCCCATGTCCACCGCGAGGGTGGTGGCACCCTGCTGCAGCACCAGGGCGAGCAGCAGGGTGAGGCCGACCACGGCCATGAAGCGGCGGTCGCGGAACACGGTGCCCAGGCCTACCGCCGGTTCGTCGGCCTTCGCCGTCCGGGCGTCGGGCTTCGTCTCCGGGATCCTGACGAAGATCACCACCGCGCAGAGCGCCGTGGAGAGCGCGTCCAGCAGGAAGAGCGTGAGGTAGCCGTGGCTGGCGATCAGGCCGGCGACGGCCGAGGAGAGGCCGAAGCCCAGGTTGATCGCCCAGAAGTTCAGCGAGTAGGCGCGGACCCGGTCGGCGACCGGGACGATGTCCGCGATGATCGCCGAGATGGCCGGCCGGGTGGCGTTGTTGCAGAAGCCCACCAGGAAGGCCACCACCGCGATCGCCACCTGACCGTCCGTGAAGCCGAGCACGGCGGTGAACAGCGCGGTGCCGAGCTGGGCGGCGAGCAGGGTCGGACGGCGTCCGACCCGGTCGGTCAGCACGCCGGCGATGATCGCGGAGGCCGCCGAGCCGAGGCCGAACAGGGCGGCGACCAGGCCCGCGTAGGTGGCCGAGTACCCGCGGCTGCTGGTGAGGTAGAGCGCGAGGAAGGTGACCACGAAGGCGCCGAGCCGGTTGACCAGGGTCGAGACCCAGAGCCACCAGAACTGGCGCGGCAGCCCGCCCGCCGTCTCCTGGATCATTCTTCGGAAACCGGCGGTGACGAGCATGTGGGGGCTCCCGGGGGCAGGCGTCCGCCGATCGGTGCGGCAGGCCCGGTCAGCCGACGCATGTAAGTGTCAGATGCGCGAGGCACACGTTACACATTGCTCGAAGGTCCCCACCAGGGGTTTTCCGGGCCCCCACTAAGCTGGGGGCCATGGCTGACACGACGTACCGACTCATCCTGCTCCGCCACGGCGAGAGCGAGTGGAACCAGAAGAACCTGTTCACCGGTTGGGTCGATGTCGACCTCAACGAGAAGGGCGAGAAGGAGGCCGCCCGCGGTGGCGAGCTCCTGGCCGCCGAGGGCCTGCTTCCCGACGTGCTGCACACCTCGCTGCTGCGCCGCGCCATCCGCACCTCGCAGATCGCCCTGGACAAGGCCGACCGGCACTGGATCCCGGTCAGCCGCAGCTGGCGGCTGAACGAGCGCCACTACGGTGCGCTCCAGGGCAAGGACAAGGCCCAGACCCTGGCCGAGTTCGGCGAGGAGCAGTTCCAGCTGTGGCGCCGCTCGTACGACACCCCGCCGCCGGTGCTGGCCGACGACTCCGAGTACTCGCAGGCCGGCGACGCCCGTTACGCCGAGATCCCGAGCGAGCTGCGTCCGCGCACCGAGTGCCTGAAGGACGTCGTGGAGCGGATGCTCCCGTACTGGTACGACGCCATCGTCCCGGACCTCGCCGCCGGCCGGACCGTGCTGGTCACCGCCCACGGCAACAGCCTGCGCGCGCTGGTCAAGCACCTCGACGGCGTCTCCGACGAGGCCATCGCCGGCCTGAACATCCCGACCGGCATCCCGCTGGTGTACGAGCTGGACGCCGACTTCAAGCCCGTCACCCCGGGCGGCCGCTACCTCGACCCGGACGCCGCCGCGGCCGCCATCGAGGCCGTCAAGAACCAGGGCAAGAAGTAAGCCGCTTGCCGCTACGGCCCCGCCCCCCGGTCCGACCGGGGGCGGGGCTTCGTTCGTTTTCGGTCGGTTCGTTTTGGGTCGGTTCGGGTTCAACCCGGTTGTCGGGGAGGGGAGTTGGGCCGTGAATGGGAAACTGGTTCAGACCATTGACGGGCTCGGTCGGCGACTCCTACCGTGAGGGCACCGGACCGGCGCAGGCATGCCAGGATCTCCCCGTCCGGGCCGCCGCACCCCCACGCGCGCGCGTCCGCGCCCCCGGCGCACACTCCATCCACCCCCACGGAGGAGCACCATGCGCACACGTCACATCGTCGGGGCCGCCGTCGCCGCGCTGGCGATCCCGCTGACCCTCGCCTTCCCGGCCTCGTCCCACGGCTGGGTCTCGACCCCGCCCAGCCGGGCCGCGCTCTGCGACTCCCACGTGGACGGCGTCCCGTGGGACTGCGGTGACATCCAGTGGGAGCCGCAGAGCGTCGAGGGCCCCAAGGGCTTCCCGGCCCTCGGCCCCTCGGACGGCACCATCTGCGCCGGCGGCAACGCGCGCTTCGCCGAGCTGGACGACCCCCACGGCGGCGCCTGGCCGACCACGCCGGTGACGGCGGGCCAGCAGCTCACCTTCACCTGGACGTTCACCGCCCGGCACGCGACCGCCGACTTCCGGTACTACATGACCAAGCCGGGCTACGACGCGAGTCAGCCGGTCACCCGCGCCAACCTGGATCTGACGCCCTTCCTGACCGTCCCGTACGGCGGGAAGCAGGTGCCGAGCACGCTCAGCCACACCGCGACCGTCCCGGGCGGGCGCACCGGGCACCAGGTGGTCGTCGCGGTCTGGACGATCTCCGACACCGGGAACGCCTTCTACTCCTGCTCCGACGTCCGGTTCTGACCCGCGGAAGGCCCGCGGAAGGCCCGCGGGAGGGCGAGCGGGCGAGCGGGCCGGAAGGCGCCGGTCGGCGGGCCGGAACGCGCGAGGTGCACGGTCACCGGTGGGCCGTGCACCTCGGGAGCTCCTCGGGCGGTGCCGCGTTCAGTGGCCGCCGCAGCAGCCGCCGTCGGCGCCTCCGCACTGGCAGGGCGCGCCGGACTGGCAGCCGCAGCCGCAGCCCGGGCCGCAGCCGCAGCCGGCGGCGAGGACGGGAAGCAGCTTCGGGGCGGGTGGCTCGACGGAGTCGTGGGCGGTTGCCGGTCGGGACGGGGTGGCCTTCATCGAGCTTCCCTCCTTGTGACGGGCACAGTCCTGTGCCCCCAAAGTCGAGTGAAGCCGTCGAACGGATGAGCGTCAACGGGCGCGCAGTGGTGGGGCGCACGGAAGTCCGTGCGCCCGCACCACCCTTGCCACAGGTTTACTCACCCCTCGGGGTGAGCCCGGACCGGCGGTCAGTCGACCGGCGCGGCCTCGGCGGCCTCGGTGGCGGCCACGAACTCGGCCACGTGCTCGCCCGTCACCAGGTACACCACGCGCTTGGCGACCGACACCGCGTGGTCCGCGAAGCGCTCGTAGTAGCGGCCGACCAGGGTGATGTCGACGGCGGTCTCTATGCCGTGGTGCCAGCGCTCGTCGATCAGGTGCGACAGCAGCTCGCGGTGCAGGGTGTCGATCGCGTCGTCGTCCTGCTCCATCTCCAGGGCCTTGTCGACGTCCTTGGTGGCGATGACCAGGCCGGCCTTGGCCACCAGGCGCTGGGCGAGCTGGCCCATCTCCAGGACGGTGGAGTGCAGGTCGCTCGGAACGGCGGTGTCGGGGTAGCGCATCCGCGCGACCTTGGCGACGTGCCGGGCGAGGTCGCCGCAGCGCTCCAGGTCGGCGCTCATCCGCAGCGAGGTGACGACGATGCGCAGGTCGGTGGCGACCGGCTGCTGGCGGGCGAGGAGGTCGATGGCCCGGTTCTCCAGCTCGTGGTGGAGCTCGTTGACCTTCTCGTCGGCGGCGATCACGCTCTCCGCCAGCGCCAGGTCCGCGTCGAGGAGGGCGGTGGTGGCCCGGCCCATCGCCGATCCGACCAGCCGGGCCATCTCGACCAGGCTGTCGCCGATCGCATCGAGTTCCTCGTGGTACGCGTCGCGCATGTTCTCTCCTCAGTAGCTGTGTCGGTGGCGGTGCCGACCGGTCAGCCCGTACGACCGTCGTTCCGGCGTCCGGGTGACCGCTGCTGGTGGCGCGCATCGTACGCGCACACCCGAGCCGATGGCCGCTGTTCGGCACACCGATCTCTCCCACACGGGCTGCCCGGCCAACTTTCCGCCGCCAGGGCGACGGTGCACGGCCACTACGGTGAATCGACAGCTACCTGAAGGTGAATTCTCGGCAACGCGTGGTGGATGCCTTGACCCAGTGCATGGGGACTGCCCTGGTCGTGCGCTTACGCTGGCCACATGGACGTGAACGTGGCCGCCGCCGCTGCCTGTGCCATAGCCGGGCTCGGCGTCGGCCTCACCGCCTCCATCGCTTTCCGCTGGAGCGAGCGCGAGCAGGCCAGGGGCAGGTACAGCGCAACCGGCGGCAGGAACCCCGGCCGGTACCAGTCACTGGGCACCGGCAACCCCGAGCCGCCGCTGCCGCCCGGGGTCGACACCGTGCTCTCCGTGCTCCGTTCCTGCGCGATCGTGCTGGGCGAGGGCGACGAGGTGGTCAAGGCCAGCTCGGCGGCGTACGCGATGGGCCTGGTGCGCGGTGGCGCCGTCGCCGTGGACCAGATGCTCGGGCTGGCGCGCGCCACCCGCAGGGACGGCGAGATCCGCCAGGTCGAGCTGGAGGTGCCCCGGCCGGGCGCGGCCCGCGCGGCGGAGCCGCTCGCGGTCTCCGTCCGGGTGGCCCCGCTGGGCTCCCGACTGGTGCTGGTGCTGGTCGAGGACCAGACCGAGCGGCGCCGCGTGGAAGCCGTCCGCCGGGACTTCGTGGCCAACGTCAGCCATGAGCTCAAGACCCCGGTCGGCGCCCTGTCGCTGCTCTCCGAGGCGGTCGTGGACGCGTCCGACGACCCGGAGGCGGTGCAGCGCTTCGCCGGCCGGATGCAGGTCGAGGCGGCCCGGCTGGCCAGCCTGGTGCAGGAGATCATCGACCTCTCCCGGGTCCAGGACGACCGGCTGATGGTCGACCCGGAGCCGGTCGCGGTGGACGAGCTGATCGCCGAGGCGATCGACCGCTGCCGCCAGCAGGCCGCCGCCAAGCAGATCCTGATCGCGGCGGGCGGCATCGCCGGCCTCTACCTGCACGGCAACCGCGGCCAGCTCGCCGCCGCGCTCGGCAACCTGGTCGAGAACGCCGTCAACTACAGCCCGCCCCGCACCCGGGTGGCCATCGCCACCCGCCGGATCTCCAGCGCCGCGGCGCTCGGGGAGGCGGACGGCGAGCTCATCGAGATCTCGGTCACCGACCAGGGCATCGGTATCTCCGAGAAGGACCGCGAGCGGGTCTTCGAGCGGTTCTACCGCGTCGACCCCGCCCGCTCCCGGGCGACCGGCGGCACCGGCCTGGGCCTGTCCATCGTCAAGCACGTCGCGGCCTCGCACGGCGGCACCGTCTCGGTGTGGAGCGTCGAGGGCCAGGGTTCGACCTTCACCGTCCGCCTGCCCGCCGGGCAGGCACCGACGGAGGACGAGCCCGACGCGTTCGACGACGAGCCCGACGCGTTCGACGGTCCCGACGACGCGCCGGACCGCGCGCCGGGCGGCGACCCCGCCGGGCCCGCCGCCGCACCCCGAACCCTCACCACGGCCCGTACGGACCGTCCGCTCCCCGCCGGGGAACGGAAACAACACCTGTCAGACACAACCCCTCAGCTTGCCCCGGAGGCCTGATCGTGACCCGAGTACTGGTGGTCGAGGACGAGGAGTCGTTCAGCGACGCCCTCTCGTACATGCTCCGCAAGGAAGGCTTCGAGGTGGCCGTCGCCGCCACCGGCCCCGACGCCCTGGAGCAGTTCGAACGCAACGGTGCCGACCTCGTCCTGCTCGACCTGATGCTGCCGGGCCTGCCCGGCACAGAGGTCTGCCGCCAGCTCCGGGTGCGCTCCAACGTCCCGGTGATCATGGTGACCGCCAAGGACAGCGAGATCGACAAGGTCGTCGGCCTGGAGATAGGCGCTGACGACTACGTCACCAAGCCGTACTCCACCCGCGAGCTGGTCGCGCGGATCCGCGCGGTGCTGCGCCGCCGCGGCGAGGACGGCGGCGCGGGCGACAACGGCGGCGGCCCGGGCGCCCTGGAGGCGGGCCCGGTCCGGATGGACGTGGACCGCCACGTGGTGACCGTGGACGGCGCCAAGGTCGACCTGCCGCTGAAGGAGTTCGACCTGCTGGAGATGCTGCTGCGCAACGCGGGCCGGGTGCTCACCCGGATGCAGCTGATCGACCGGGTGTGGGGCGCGGACTACGTCGGCGACACCAAGACCCTGGACGTCCACGTGAAGCGTCTGCGGGCCAAGATCGAGCCGGACCCGGGCGCGCCGCGCTACCTGGTCACCGTCCGCGGCCTGGGCTACAAGTTCGAGCCGTAAACCGTCCCGACCACGCGGAAGGCCCCCGCCGGCAGCAGCCGGAGGGGGCCTTCGCGTCGCTGCGGCGGGCCCGGGAGGGCCCGCCGGGGGCGGGGGGCGGGGGCAGTGCGGGGCCCGGGCGGCCGGGGCGGGGGT
>NZ_JBHXEM010000192.1:0-11972 GCF_042724755.1 Kitasatospora sp. NPDC127067
GCCGGCCGTCGGCGATGGGGCGCCCGGCGGCCCGGGCGTCCCCCGGGGTGGCGGGGCACCGCCCCCGGGGGCGGGCCCGCCGGGAGGATGCTCCTCCCGGCGGGCCGGACCCGTCGCTTCAGGTGCTGCGAGGATCCGTCAGGCCCTCGGCGGTCCGGTGGACCGTCAGCAGGGGCCGTTGTCGGTCCAGACGCCCCACTGGCCGCTCAGGCTCGGGTCGTCGCCCTTGGTCCACCACTTGTTGGTGTAGTAGTGGCCCTTCCACGAGACCTTGGTGCCGCCGGCCGCGTAGGTGGTGTTGGTGTCCCAGCTCGGGGCGGCCGGGCAGGAGGCCGGCGTGGTCGGGGTGCCGGTCGGGGTGCCCGTGGGGGTACCGGTCGGCGTACCCGTGGGGGTGCCGGTCGGCGTGCCGGTGGGGGTGCCGGTGGAGGTCGGGGTCGGCGTGCCGGTCGGCGGGGCCGGGCAGGCGGACGCGGAGCCGTTGGTGGCGCTCACCATCTTGTCGAACAGGGCGGTCTTGGTGCCCAGGTCGTACAGCGAGAAGGCGAAGGAGCCGCCGAGGCCGTTGCAGTGCGCGTAGTCGAGCTTGGCCTGGATGGACTTGGCGTCCTCACCGCTCCAGAAGGTGTTGCCGTCGTAGAAGTACGTGGCCTGGGCCCCGTCGTCCCAGAAGGTCTTGGACGGGTTGTCGACGAAGCCCGCGAGCTCCTTGTACATCTGGATGCCGGGGACGTTGCCGGACATCGCCGCGCCGGCCGCCGGCTGGGTGGCGGGCTGGTACAGGCCGTGCTTGCCGTTGTCCTTCACGCCGGTCCAGCCGCGGTAGTAGAACGGCACACCCATGTTGATCTTGTTGGCGGGGAAGCCGCCGGGGATGCCGTACTCCTTGTCACCGACCGTCCACGCCTTGATCGCGTTGTCGATCGAGTACTTCCCGTTGCCCGGCTTGGCCGGGGTCGACGGGTCGTCCGGGGTCGAGTAGAGCGCGGCCTGGTGGTTGGTCGGCCCCTGGGCGTCCCAGCCGCCGTGCATGTCGTAGGTCATGACGTCGAGGAAGGTCAGGTACTGACCGACCTTGTCGGTCTCGACGTTCATGATCTTGTCCTGGCCGGCGCCGACCGCCGCCGACAGGGCGTAGGTCTTCTTGTCCGCCGCGCCCTGCGCGTCCAGCTGGGTGCGGAACTCCTTCAGCAGGGCGGTGAAGTTCTGCTTGTCCGCCGGGCTGGAGAGGTTGCCGGTGTGGCCGCCGCCGCCCGGGTACTCCCAGTCGATGTCGATGCCGTCGAAGACGCCGGCCGCCGAGCCCGGGCCGCCGAAGCCGGCGTCGCTGGGCAGGTTGCCCTTGATGAACATGTCGATGCAGGACGACACCAGGTGCTTGCGCGAGGCGTCCGTGGCGGAGGCCGGCGAGAAGTACTTGGAGTAGGTCCAACCGCCCAGCGAGAGCAGGACCTTGAGGTTCGGGTTCTTCGCCTTCAGCTTCTTCAGCTGGTTGAAGTTGCCCGCGATCGGCTGGTTCCAGACGTCGCCGACGCCGTCGACCGAGATGTCCGCGCCGAAGCTCTTCTGGTAGTCGGCGAACGCGTCGCCCGCGCCGTCACCCGCGTTGGGGTTGTTGTCGTTCCCGTCGGCGGCCTTGGTGGCCTCGAAACAGCCCAGGTCGGTCGGGTGGATGTTGGCGAAGGAGTAGATCATGTAGTCCAGGTTCTTGGCGACGCCGGTGTCCTGGATCGTCTTGGGGTAGTACGCGTTCGCGTAGACCGACCACTGGTCGAAGTAGGCGACCTTGATGCCGCCGCTGGTGGCGGGCGCGCCGGTGGAGTTGGTGGTCGCGGCGTTGGCCGCGCCGCCGCCGGACAGCGCGAGGCCGGCGCCGAGCAGCAGGGAGGCGGTGGTGCCGGCCGCGATGGCGGCCATGCTCTTCGGGCGGCGTCGGCGGCCGCCCTGCGGCGCCGGGGTCCCGGCCCTTTCAATGCGTGAGCGCAGCATGGGTGCGTGACTCCTGGTTGTGGGGGTTCCCGTCGTCCCGGGGGCGCGCGTCCGGGGTGGGGCCGGACGACCGGGACATGACAGGTGTGGGTGGGGAATCGAGCGGGATCAGACCATGACGGACTACCGGGATGTGCCGAACCGGCGCCCGCGGCACGAGGCCGCCGACGCCGGTTCAGGGGCTCCCTGCACCTGGGCAATAAAAATGGACTAGACCAACTCACCCGTCAAGGGGTGCCGTTGGGCCTTGAGACCCGCTTAAGGTTCCACCCCCGCGCCGAGCTGGGCTGCCGCACCCCGGGACGGCCCCGGAGTCAGTAACGGACGGCGTTGGCCACCTCGGCCTTGACCGTGCCGGACAGGTCCCGGTGGGCGTGCGCGGTGGCCTGGGAGCTCTGCCCGACCGCCACGTCCTGAATGGTCACCGCGGCCGCGTCCAGCACCTTGCCCGACTCGTCGGTGAAGTTCACCTGGATCACGTACCGGTACGACTGCTGCCCGTGGTTGGTGACGGTCAGCGGCACCTGCGGCTTGCCGTCCGAACCGGTGGTCACCGCCCCGGCGGTGACGTCCCCCTTGGCGTCCAGCCCGCCCTTGATCCCGGAGACGGCCGAGGAGGCCGCCGACACCGCCGCCGAGGCCTGCGCCTCGGCCGAGGCGATCGCGGACCCCGCCCCGCCGGCCGCCGAGCCCAGCGCCGAGGCGGCGGAGGCGACGGCGCTCGCGCCCTTCTCCACCGCGGACGCCGCCGCGGAGGCCACGCCGCTCACGGTCTTCCCGGAGGAGGAACAGCCCGCGAGCGCCGCCGCGCCGACCACCGCCGCGACCAACACCCCCGCCACCACCCGACGTTGGTGACGCACCGGTGGTGCGTCCAGGTCCTGCGCGGTGACCCTCGGCGGGGTCGGGGAGCTGGCTCGGGTGAGCGGCTGGCGGTCCATGCGGTCCCTCGTCTCCGGTCGGCGCCGGGCTGCCCGGCACACCTCCACGCCCACCCTCCGAGGGCCGCGGGGCCACCGCCAGCAGGGCTGCTGCCTCCGGGTGAGCCGGGCCGGGACAGCGCGTCAGGACAGCCCCGAGCCCTCCTGGGAGTCCGACTCCACCGCGGCCCGCTCCTCGCGCAGCCGCACCAGGTGGCGGCGCCGCGCGACGACGCCGTACGCCCCGGCGGCACTCGCCACGAAGGACGCCAGGCCGAGCCACGGCCGGTCGAAGACGTGGCCGGTCAGGTGGTCCAGCGAGTACCGGCCGGCGCCCGCCAGGCCGAGCGCCAGGCCGGTCGCACCGAGGAAGGCCGGGTACTCGTAGCCGCCGGACATCGCGAAGAAGCCGGCCGGGGCGTGCACCGACACCGCGCCCGCCATCGTCCCCGCCACCACCGCGCCGGCCGCCGGGGTCGCCAGCCCGGCCACCAGCAGCGCGCCGCCACCCGCCTCGCCGAGGCCGGCCGCCAGCGCGCTCTGCCGGGCCGGGTGGAAACCCATCTGCTCCATGGCGTGGGTGGCGCCCTCCAGGCCGCCGCCCCCGAACCAGCCGAACAGCTTCTGGGTGCCGTGCGCGATCAGCACGCCGCCGACCGCGCCGCGCAGGGCCAGCAGGCCCAGGTCCTTACGGTTCAGGCACATGTCGCATCCTCGCTTCCGCGGCGGAGTGACCCCGCTCGGTGACAGTGGTGACGGTCCTGCCTCCATAGCAACCGAGGGCGCCCGTGCCTTCGAGCCGGGGCCGCCATCCGGGCGAATTCGGCCGCGACCGGGAATGAACCGCCGGCGGGGTGATCCACGCCGCGCCCGGCCGCGGGGCGTGGCGGACCGGCCGCCCGGGGCCCCGAGGTCATGCTTGGCCCATGTTCGTCTTCAACCTGGGCAGCGCCTTCATCACCTTCTTCGCCGTGGTCGGCCCGCCGAAGACCCTGCTGGCCTTCGCCCGGCTGGCCGGGACCCGCAGCAACCGGGAGCTGCGCCGGCTGGCCGCGCTGAGCACGGCCATCGCGGCGGTGATCGGCCTGGTGCTCGGCTTCGGGGCCGACGAGCTGACCACCCTCTTCCACATCAGCGACCAGTCGCTCCAGCTCGCGGGCGGGGCGATCTTCTTCGTCTACGCCGTCGCCCTGGTCTTCGGCGTCCACCTCGGCTCGGACGCCGACGAGGACGAACACCTGTCGAACCCGCTGGTGGACGGCATCCGCGAACTGCTGCTGCCGTACATCGCCAGCCCGCTCGCCATCACGGCCGTCCTGGTCGCCTCGCTCAACCAGGACAACCTGGGCTGGAAGGCCGCCGTCTCCGGGGCGTACGTGGCCGTCGCGGTGATCAACTACCTCTGTGTGGCGGTGCTCGCGCCGCTGATGCGACGCACCCACCGCACCTCGCTGGAGGTGCTGTCCCGGCTGCTCGGGCTGCTGCTGGCGGCGGTCGGCGTCGAACTGTTCCTGGAGGGCCTGGCCGGGCTGGGAGTGCACCTGCCGGAGGGGCACTGAGCCCGCACCGTACCCGCACCAGGCCCTGACGGGCGCCGAACGGCGCTCACGGGCCCTGAACGGCGCCGAGCCCGGCGCCCGCCCGGGTCAGCCGGCCGCGAGGCGTGCCAGCACCTCGCCGATCCGCTCGCGGACCAGTGGATCGGCGACCAGCCCGTCCGGGCCGACCGCGCCGCGCTCCAGCGGAAGCCGGACGCAGGCCTCGTCCAGCACGGCCGCGCCGGTGTAGCCGAGGACGGTGCGCAGGGTGGCCTCGGCCCCCTGGCCGCGGCCCGGACCGGCGGCGTTGATCCAGCCGGTGGGCTTGTCCGAGATCTCGATCCCGCCGACCGTCCAGTCCAGCAGGTTCTTGAACGCGCCCGGCAGCGTCCCGGCGTACTCGGGGGTGCAGACCAGCAGCGCGTCGGCCGCCTCGATCGCGGCCCGCAGCTCGGCCACCGGCTCCGGCAGCGGGTCGGTGTCGTGGTCCGGGTTGAAGTGCGGCAGCCCGGCCAGCCCGGCGTAGTACGTGGTCCGCAGGCCCGGAGCGGCCGCGGCCACGGCGGCCGCGGTGCGCAGCACGGTCTCGTTGGTGGAACCGGCTCGCAGGCTCCCGGGCAGCAGCAGGATGTGGCGCTCGTTCGGCATGCCGGGCAACCTACTCCTTGACGTCCGCGTCAAGGACAGCCGCCCGCCGCCGGTCATCGGCACCGGCCGTGGACCAGTGGCAGCGGCAACGACAACGGCAGCGGCAGCGGCAGCGGTCAGCGCGGCACCACCGGCCGCCACGGCACCGGGCTGGAGAGGATCATCGAGCTGGACGGCTGGCCGTAGCTTCCGAGCCGGTCGCACACCGCCTCGAACTCGGCCATCGTCGACACCGCGACCAGCAGCACGCAGCACGCCCCGCCGGTGACCCGGTGCAGCTGGACCACCTCCGGCCAGGTCGGCACCTCCGGATCGCGCAGCACGCAGCGCGGGCCGTAGCACTGGATCTGGACCAGCGCGGTGATCGGCAGCCCGGCCCGGGTGAGGTCCACGTGGGCGTGGTAGCCGCTGATCACCCCCTCGGATTCCAGCCGGCGGACCCGTTCGGCCACCGCGGGTGCGGACAGGCTCACCCGGCGGGAGAGTTCGTTGTACGAGAGCCGGGCGTCGGCCTGGAGCTCGGCGAGCAGGCGGCGGTCAACGGCGTCCAAGGCGACCTCCCGGGTGGTCGGGATCAAGGGATTTCCGTTCGTAAAGCGAATCAGCTGAACGCATCGCGAACAACAGCTCCGAAGGCGGTTGCGATGCCCGTCGACCATTCAAACGGGGGGTACCGCCGCCGCACAATGGGCACCCGGTGGAACCCGGCAGTCCGGCTGGTTCACCGGACCGGGCGATGCGGCCCGGAGGATCAGGAGGATCGGGATGGGGCACGACACGGTGGAGACACCCAACCTGTCGTTCGGTCGGGGCGGAGCACCGGGCCGGGGCACCCCGTACGCCCAGTACGTGCGCCTGGAGGAGCTGCACGGCCTGCAGCACCCGCGCAGCAAGGAACCGGCCGAGCTGTCGTTCATCGTCACCACCCAGGTGATGGAGCTGCTGTTCGACCTGCTGCGGCACGAATGGACGCTCGCCCGGCAGGCACTGCGCGAGGACGACCTGCCCGCCGCGCTGGCCGCGCTGCGCCGGGGCACCCACGTACAGGACGTACTGGTGGAGTCCTGGGACCTGCTGGCCACCATGACCCCGCACGAGTTCAACTCCTTCCGCTCGCTGTTCGGCGAGGCCTCCGGCTTCCAGTCCGCCGCCTTCCTGCGGCTGGAGTTCCTGCTCGGCAACAAGAACGCCGCGCTGCTGAAGATGTACGACGGGATGCCCGACGCCCAGGCCGAGCTGACCGAGGCCCTGCGCTCCCCCGGCCTGTACGACGAGGCGCTGGCGCTGCTGGCGCGCCGCGGCCTGGCCCCGCACCGGGCGCCCTCCGAGGAGCGCCACCAGCCGTCCGCGGAGGTCGAGGCGGCCTGGCGGCGGGTGTACACCGAGCCGGAGTTCGCCGCGCTCCAGCCGCTCGGCGAGGCCCTGTTGGACGTGGCCGAGCGGGTCACCCGCTGGCGCCAGCGCCACCTCTCGGCGGTCAAGCGGACCATGGGCGGCAAGCCCGGTTCGGGTGGCTCCAGCGGACTGACCTGGCTGCGCAAGTCGGCCGAGCAGGACGTGTTCCCGGAGCTGTGGACGATCCGGGACGGGCTGTGACGGAGCGGGCCGTGACGGAGCTTGATGCGACAGAGCTCGGTGCGACAGAGCGTGATGCGACGGGACGGGCAGGGACGGAGCGGGCTGTGAGCGAGGGGAACGAGAGGACGGGCATGACCACGCGCGAGGACTGCGCGGCGCTGGACGCCGTCGACCCGCTGGCGGCGTTCCGCAAGGAGTTCGCCCTGCCGGACGGGGTGATCTACCTGGACGGCAACTCGCTGGGCGCGCTGCCGGTGCGCACGTCCGAGCGGGTGCGCCGGGTGGTCGAGGAGGAGTGGGGCCGGGAGCTGATCCGCAGCTGGAACGACGCCGGCTGGTTCGAGCAGCCGTACCGGCTGGGGCGGCGGATCGCGCCGCTGATCGGCGCCGGTCCGGCGGAAGTGGTCGTCTGCGACACCACCTCGGTCAATCTCTTCAAGGTGCTGTCGGCCGCGCTGCGGCTGCGCCCGGGCCGGCGCACCGTGCTCGGCGACGCCGAGGCCTTCCCGACCGACCTGTACATCGCCGAGGGCGTGACCGGTCTGGTCGAGGGCGCGCGCAGCGCGCTGATCCGTCCCGAGGAGCTGGACCGGCACCTGGACGGGGACGTCGCCGCGGTCGTCCTCTCGCACGTGGACTACCGCACCGGCGAGCTGCTGGACATGCCCGGCATCACCGCCCGGGTGCAGGCCGCGGGTGCCCTGATGATCTGGGACGTGTGCCACTCGGTGGGTGCGCTGCCGGTCGAACTCGGCGCTGCCGGCGCGGACTTCGCGGTCGGCTGCACCTACAAGTACCTGAACGGCGGCCCCGGTTCGCCGGCCTTCCTGTACGTCGCCGAGCGGCACCTGGCGGCCGGCCCGCTCCAGCCGCTGAGCGGCTGGTTCGGCCACGCCCGGCCGTTCGCCTTCGAGCCCGGGTACGACCCGAAGCCGGGCATCGGCCGGTTCCTGACCAGCTCGCCCTCGCTGCTCGGCCAGGCCGCCCTCGACGCCTCGCTGGACGTCTGGGAGCGGGTCGACCCGGCGGCGGTGCGGGCGAAGAGCCTGGCGCTGACCGACCTGTTCGTCTCGCTGACCGAGGAGCTGGACGGCGTCGAGGTGGCGACCCCGCGCGAGCACGCCCGGCGGGGCAGTCAGGTCGCGCTGCGGCACGCCGACGGCTACCCGGTGGTGCAGGCCCTGATCGAGCGCGGGGTGATCGGCGACTTCCGCGCACCGGACCTGATGCGCTTCGGCTTCACGCCGCTCTACGTGTCGTACACCGAGGTCTGGGACGCGGCCCGGCAGCTGGCCGAGGTGCTGGAGAGCGGTGAGTGGCGGGCGGAGCGTTTCTCCCGCCGGGGCGAGGTGACGTAGGCCGGGAACCAGGACCGGGCTCGCCTCCTTTGCCATTAATAATGCGCAGCATTAATCTTGCTCGCATGGCAAGGACATCGGCGGGCCACGAGACCCGCGAGAGGCTGCTGCGCGCGGCGGAGGAACTCTTCGCCACCCGCGGCGTGGAAGCCGCCCTGACCAGGGACATCACCCGACTGGCCGGACAGAGCAACCCGTCCGCCGTGCAGTACCACTTCGGCTCCCGCGAGGGCCTGCTCGACGCGATCATGGCCGGCCGCCAGGAACGCACCGAGCAGGCCCTCGCGCCGCGTCTGCCCGCCCTCGCGGACGCGGACCTGCCCGGACTGCTCGGCGCCCTGGTCGCGGCCGAGGCCACCGAACTGCGCACCGAACAGGGCCGGCACTGCCTGCGGATCTCCGCGCAGGTCAGCCACAACAGCGGCGTCCGCACCCGGACCCCGCACCCGACGCTGGCCGGCGGCGGCTACTGGCGCCTGATCGAGCTGGTCGAGGACCGGATCTCCGCCCTGCCGGAGCCGATCCGGCTGGAACGGATCGACCTGGTCCTCACCCTGATCGGCGCGGCCCTCGCCGACCGGGCGCAGCAGTACCTCGCCGGCTCCACCCCCCTGACGGACGAGGAGACCTTCCTCGCCGACCTGGTGACGATGTCCGCCGCCATGCTCTCCTCCCCCACCCCCCGAAGGAGCAGGTCATGAACGACCTCACCGGCAAGACCGTCATCGTCACCGGCGGCGCCCGCGGCCTGGGCGCCGAGGCCGCCCGGCTCGCCGTGGCGTCCGGCGCCAACGTGGTGATCACCGACGTCCTGGAGGAGGACGGCAGGACCACCGCCGCCGAACTCGGCGAGCGGGCGCGGTTCGTGCGCCACGACGTGACCTCCGAGGAGGACTGGCAGCGCGTGGTGGACTTCGCGGTGGCGGAGTTCGGCGGCCTGCACGGCCTCGTCAACAACGCGGGGATCTCCACCGGCACGCTGCTCGCGGACGAGAGCGTCGAGCACTTCCGCAAGGTCCTGGACATCAACCTGACCGGCGTGTTCATCGGGATGAAGACCGCCGTCCCGGCGATGCGCGCGGCCGGCGGCGGCTCGATCGTCAACATCTCCTCGGCGGCCGGCCTGATGGGCCTGGCGCTGACCGCCGGCTACGGCGCCTCCAAGTGGGGTGTGCGCGGCCTCAGCAAGATCGGCGCGGTCGAGCTGGGCACCGAGCGGATCCGGGTCAACTCGGTGCACCCGGGCATGACCTACACCCCGATGACCGCCTCGGTCGGCATCCGGCGCGGCGAGGGCAACTACCCCAACACCCCGATGGGCCGGGTCGGCGAGGCGCCCGAGATCGCCGGCGCCGTGGTCTACCTGCTCTCCGACGACTCCTCCTACGTCACCGGCGCCGAGCTGGCGGTGGACGGCGGCTGGACCGCCGGCCCGACCGTCAAGTACGTCATGGGGCAGTGAGCCCTGCGGCCGTCCGGGCCGCCGTGACGCAGCTCATGTCCGGGCCGAGTTCGACCGGCGTCGCCCCTGGGGAAGCTTCCGACCGACGGAACGTCATACCCTGGGGAGGTAGCGCGTGACGCACGAACTCGGCCCGCTCAAGCCCGAACCGGCCCCACTGGTCCTCGGCCTGGCACTGTTCTTCCTGCTGCTGTGGGTGCTCGGCCGCCACCTGCTCCCCCGGATCGAACGGGTGCAGTCCGAACGCTGGGAGGCCACCGAGGGCCGCACCGAACGCGCCGAGGCCCTGCTCGCCGAGGCCGAGGCCACCCGGGAGGCCCGCCTGCGGGAGCTGGCCGAGGCCCGCCACGAGGCGGCCCGGATCCGGGAGGAGTACGCCGAGCGCGGCGCGGCGGCGATGGTCGCGGCCCGCGCGGAGGGTATCCGCGACCGGGACGAACTGCTCGCCACCGGCCGCGCCCGGATCGCCGCCGACCGGGCCGAGGCGGCCCGCCTGCTGCGGCAGGACGTCGGCGAGCTGGCCGTCGCCCTGGCCGGCCGGGTGATCGGCGAGCCGGTGGGCGCCGTCGCCGCACAGCGCCGCACGGTGGAGCGCTTCTTCGAGGCGAACTAGCGGAACCGGCCGGCTCTCGTCAGCCCGCCGTCGGCCCGCCTTCAGCCCCTCGTCAGCTCCTCGACCAGCGCGCGGTACACCGCGAAGGCCGGCTTGGGCGTGTAGTCGTCGCGCATCAGGCCGAAGTGCGGGAACAGCCCGGCGCCCGCACTGTCCGCGTCCCGCAGGGCGAAGAACGCGTAACCGGTGACATTGAGTTCGGTGGCGAGCCCGGCGACCGTCCGGACCACCTCCGCCACCACCTCGGCCTGCCGCGCCTCGCTCCGCCCGGGGCCGGTGGGCCAGCCGTTCTCGCAGATCCGCAGCGGAACGCCGGGCCCGATCCCGGCTCCGGGCAGCGTGTCCCGGCGGAAGCCGGTGAGCACCGCCCGTACCGCGTCGGCGAGTCGACCGGGTGGGACGGTACGGAAGACGTCCGGGAAGAAGTCCAGGCCGACGTAGTCCAGTGCACGGTGGAAGCGCTCGTCGGCGAGCCGGCCGAGCTCGGGCCAGAAGGTGTCCGCGGGGTCGAAGGAGGGCACCGCGTTGAAGCCGACGGCCAGCCGGTCGAATCCCCGGGCCAGCGCCTCCTCCTTCGCCGCGATCACGCCCTCGACCAGCGCCCGGCGGACGTTGGGGATGCTGCCGTCCACGGGCGGGAGGTCCAGGTTGGGCTCCTCGCAGATCTGGAGCAGCCCGAGGCGGTACCCCTCGGCGCGGACCGTCCGCCGGACGAAGTCCAGCCAGCCCGCCAACTCCCCGCCACGATCCCGGTACTGGACCACCAGGTCGAGCCGGCGTCCCTCGACGGCGTATTGCTCGGGCCGCGCGGGGGTGTGCTCGCCGCCCGGGTACGAGCGGTAGGCGCGGACCAGGAACTCCTCTGCACCGCCCTGGAGTTCGCGCAGGGCGGCGGTGATCCGGGCCGGGTCGTCGGGGCGGACGGGCGCGATCACGCCGGTGTCGTCACCGGCCAGTCCGCCGGGGTAGATGCCGAAGGTGAAGGTCATGCCGTCACCGTAGCGGATATTTTTGGTGTCACTGCAACTTTGGAGTGACACCATGCACGCGGATAGGATCCGACCATGGGACTTCGCGAACTCAAGAAGCAGCAGACCCGGGAGCTGCTCTCCGACACCGCCATGGGCCTGTTCGCCGAACGCGGCTTCGACCGGGTCACGGTGGTCGAGGTGGCCCGGGCCGCCGGGGTCTCGCCGAACACGGTCTTCAACTACTTCCCCACCAAGGAGGACCTGTTCTTCGACCGGCAGGAGGAGGTCGTCGCCCACCTGGCCGAGGTGGTCCGGCGCCGCCCCGCGGGCAGCCCGGCCGTGGACGCCGTCCGGGCCGACCTGCTGGCGGCCTTCGCGAGCGGGGAGCCGACGGTCGGACTGCACCCGGGGATGGCGGCGTTCTGGCGGATCGTCGAGGACAGCGCCGCACTCCGGGCCCGACTGCTGGAGCTCGGCGAACGGGCCGAGGCGGCACTCGCGGCCGCCCTGGCCGAGGAATCGGGAGCCGCACCGGAGGACCCGCTCCCCCGGATCGTGGCCGGAGCCGTCACCGGGGCCCACCGGGCGGTGCTCGGCGAAATCCGGCGGGCCATGGTGGCCGGGGAGCCGGCCGAAGCCGTGCGGGCCCGGGTCGAGGCGGCGGTCGACCGGGCCTTCGGCCTGCTCGCCTCGGGCCTCGCCCACTACCCGGCCGAGCGGTAGGCGGCCGGGGCCGGGGAACGGCGCGCCGGAGGAAACGGGAGACGCGGACGGGGCCGCGAACGGGGACGGGCCTGGGCCTGGGCCGGGGGCGGGGGCGGGGGCGGCTCCCGCGAGCCGGTGCTGCGGATGACGACGGTGGTGGACCCGGCACTGGCCGAGATCTTCTCCTGGG
>NZ_JBHXEM010000193.1:0-11960 GCF_042724755.1 Kitasatospora sp. NPDC127067
AAACCGGCGCCCCCCCTATTTGTTATACACCACCCCGCCGGCCCCCCCCCCCCCCGCGCCCCCGGCCCGCCCCCGGGGGGGGGCCCCGCGGCCGGGGGCCGCGGGAACCGCGCCGCCGGGGCGGCAGCCGGTCCTAGTACCAGTTGTGGGCCTGCCAGAACGACCACGCGCCACAGGGGCTGCCGTAGCGGGAGTTCATGTAGCCGACGCCCCACTTGATCTGGGTGGCCGGGTTGGTGCGCCAGTCGGCACCGGCCGAGGCCATCTTGGTGCCGGGCAGCGCCTGGACCAGACCGTACGCGCCGGAGCTCTTGTTGGTCGCGGTGTAGTCCCAGCCGCTCTCGCGCTTCACGATCTGGCTGAAGCACTGGAACTGCGCGTCGTTGCCGACGATCTGCCGGGCCAGGTCCTGGACCGAGCCGGGGCTGACCGAGACGGGCGGAGCGCTGTCCTCGACCGCGGTCATCGCGGAACGGGACTTGGACCGGTTCGCGGCGGCCTCGTCGGCCTTGCGCTTGTCGTCCGCGGCCTTGGCGGCCTTCTCCGCGTCGGCCTTGGCCTGGGCATCGGCCTTCGCCTGGGCGTCCGCGGCGGCCTGCTGGCGCGCGGCCTCCTCGGCGGCCTTCTGCTCCGCGGCGGCCTTGGCAGCGGCGTCGGCGGAGGCCTGCTGGGCGGATGCCTGCTGGCCGATGTTGTCACTGATGGTCTGCGCCTGGGCGCCAGAGGGGACTTCGGCAAGCAGGGTCGCGCCGGCGACGTCGACCGTCTGCGTGGTCTTGCCCTCGCTGCCCGAGGCCATACCCACGACGGCACCGACAGCGGTGACGGCGGTGGCGGAGGCCACAGCAACTCCCCGGACCGAGATCCGAGTCACATGGTTTCCTTCCAGCATCGCCCACGCGTGACCGTACGGGCGCAACATGCCCCTTGGCACGGACCTCCGCACAGTGCTCTGGTCACGGGAGGTGCTGGCCCGGCGTCCGGCCGAGGTGACCGGGCGTTGAAATCGGGCGGCGTACGGCTCAACGGTGTTCAATTGTGTGTCCACCGACCGGAGTTGGCGAACCTTCCCGGGCCTGACTCCCGGAGTCCGGAAGCCCTGCCGCGCCGTACGCGGGGCCTGACAGAACCCTCACCATGCCGCACCGGGCACGGTCGACGCAATTCCCCTTCGCGTGGCGCATGTCACATTCACCGTACGGCGGTTTCCCGGACGGAAAGCACTCGATGTGATGAAACGGGCGGAGCCCGCTCCGTCAGGAGCGGGCTCCAGGTCATGAGTTGACCATATTGTCCCACTATGACCCGATCAGGGGCGGATCACGGGTGGATGTCCTCCAGCATCTCCGTGACCAGCGCCGCGATCGGCGAACGCTCCGAGCGGGTGAGCGTGATGTGGGCGAAGAGCGGATGACCCTTCAGCTTCTCCACCACCGCCACCACGCCGTCGTAGCGGCCCACCCGGAGGTTGTCCCGCTGCGCCACGTCGTGGGTGAGCACCACCCGCGAGCCCTGGCCGATCCGGGACAGCACCGTCAGCAGGACGTTCCGCTCCAGCGACTGCGCCTCGTCCACGATCACGAAGGCGTCGTGCAGCGAGCGCCCCCGGATGTGGGTCAGCGGCAGCACCTCCAGCATCCCGCGGGAGATGACCTCCTCGATCACGTCCGGGGTGGTGACGGCGGAGAGGGTGTCGAAGACCGCCTGCGCCCAGGGGCCCATCTTCTCCGCCTCGGAACCGGGCAGGTAGCCCAGCTCCTGGCCGCCGACCGCGTACAGCGGCCGGAAGACCATCACCTTGCGGTGCTGCCTCCGCTCCAGCACCGCTTCCAGCCCCGCGCACAGCGCCAGCGCCGACTTCCCGGTGCCGGCCCGGCCGCCCATCGACACGATCCCGATCTCCGGGTCGAGCAGCAGGTCCAGCGCCACCCGCTGCTCGGCGCTGCGCCCGCGCAGCCCGAACGCCTCGCGCTCCCCGCGCACCAGCCGCACCCGGCCGTCGCCGGTGACCCGGCCGAGCGCCCGGCCGCGCTCCGAGGTCAGCACCAGTCCGGTGTGGACGGGCAGCTCGGTGGCGCCGTCGACGTCCACCCCCGCGTCGTGGCCGGCCGAGAACAGCGCGTCCACCTGGTCGGCCGGGACGTGCAGCTCGGACATGCCCGTCCAGCCCGAGGTGATCGCCAGCTCGGCCCGGTACTCCTCGGCGAGCAGGCCCACCGAGCTGGCCTTGATCCGCAGCGGCAGGTCCTTGGACACGACGGTCACGTCGTAGCCCTCGGCCTGGAGGTTGCGGGCGACCGCGAGGATCCGGGTGTCCGCCTCACCGCCGGCCCGGTAACCGGCCGGCAGTATCGACACGTCGGAGTGGTTGAGCTCGACCCGGATGGTGCCGCCGAGCTCGCCGACCGGGATCGGCTCGTCGAGCCGGCCGTGGCGGATCCGGTAGTCGTCGAGCAGCCGCAGCGCCTGGCGGGCGAAGTAGCCCAGCTCCGGGTGGTGTCGCTTGGCCTCCAGCTCGGTGACGACCACCACCGGGAGGACGACCTCGTGCTCCTCGAAGCGGGTCATGGCGAGCGGGTCCGCCAGGAGCACGCTCGTGTCGAGAACGTACGTGCGCCGGTCTGGTGTCCGGCGGCTCTTCGAACTGACCACTAGGCCTCCAGAGCGGATGACCCTGCGTCATCCGCGGCATGCCGGCCCCCGCTGCCCCGGTGGCCTCGGGACCGGACTGACTGGAGTATTCCCAGGCGGGGAGCGGTGCATTCGCGCCCTCGGAGAACTGACGGATCATTGCCGGTGAACGTTTGGCCTCGCGCCGGCACCGGGTAGGCCAGGCCTACGGCGGTCATTTCCTCCGGAGGGGCCGGTGGCCGGGGCCGCCGTGCCGGGGTTACAGCCCCAGCCGCCGGTGGCGCTGCTCGTACGCGCGCAGCGCGCGCAGGAAGTCGACCTTGCGGAAGGCCGGCCAGTACGCCTCGCAGAAGTAGAACTCGCTGTGCGCGCTCTGCCAGAGCAGGAAGCCGGACAGCCGCTGCTCGCCCGAGGTGCGGATGATCAGGTCCGGGTCGGGCTGGTTGCGGGTGTACAGGTGCTCGGCGATGTGCTCGACGGTCAGGACCTCCGCCAGCTCCTCGATCGAGGTGCCGCGCCCGGCCTGCTCCTGGAGCAGCGAGCGGACGGCGTCGGCGATCTCGTGCCGACCGCCGTAGCCGACCGCGACGTTGACCGTTATGCCGTCGATGTCGGCGGTCCGGTCGGCGGCCCGCTTGAGCACGTCGGCGGTGTGCTGCGGCAGCAGGTCCAGCGCGCCGACCGGGTTGACCCGCCAGCGGCGGGCGGCGGCCAGGCCGGTGACGGCGTCCTCGATGATGCCGAGCAGCGGGACGAGCTCGTCGGCCGGGCGGTCCAGGTTGTCGGTGGAGAGCATCCAGAGGGTGACGACCTTGACGTGGGTCTCGTCGCACCAGCCGAGGAACTCGCTGATCTTGTCGGCGCCGCGCTGGTGGCCGTACGCGGTCGAGCCGCCGGCCGCCTTCGCCCAGCGGCGGTTGCCGTCCAGGATCACGCCGATGTGGCGCGGGGTGCTCGCGAGGTGGACCTCGACCCGTCGACCGTAGAGCCCGTACATCCCGCCGAGCAGGGTGCGCAGCCCCGGCGTCCGTTCGGCGACATCGCGCAGACCCATCTTTCCCGGCCCCTCCGTGCTCGTTGCAACTGGTGCGTCTCCGCCCCGGGCGCAGCCTACTCCGGCGCGCAGGTGCACAGTAAAGCCGCAGGTAGCGGTCTGGTCACGGTCCTGTACGAAGTCTGTCCCGACGGGCGTGTCGGGGGTCGTCCGGGCGGGCCGCAGGGCCGCTGCGGGGCTCCCGGGGCGCGGACACGGAACGGTCTCCGAATCCTTAACGGAACCGTAAGCCGTTCTTCCGATGCTTGACGACCAGCAATGGTCTAGTCCAGCTTTTGATCCGGGACGGAACGATCCTCCGGCTCCGCCCCGCAGGCTCACTTCGGACCTCCCCTCCCCCACACGCGGCCGCCGCGCCCCCCACCGCGGCGGCCGCTCCTCCCCCAGGAGCGTCGCCCCATGGCCCGTACGCTGAACCAGCCCTCGCACAAGCGCCGGCGCAGCCCCCTCCCGGCCGTCGCGGCCGGTGCCACCGCCCTCGCCCTGGCCGGCGGCGGCCTCGCCCTCTTCGCCGGTGGCGCCAGCGCGGCGGTCGGCAACCTGGTCGACAACGGCGGCTTCGACGGCGGGCTCGGGGGCTGGACCTGCACCGGCGCCGCGACCACGGTCTCCTCCCCGGTCCACTCCGGCACCGGCGCGCTCCAGGCGACCCCGGGCGCCGGTGACACCGCCGAATGCACCCAGACCATCAGCGTGCTGCCCAACACCAGCTACACCCTGAGCGCGTGGGTCCAGGGCCCGTACGTCTACCTCGGTGCGCGCGGCACCGGCGGCACCGACCCGTCCGCCTGGTCGAACCAGAACAGCTGGAACCAGCTGTCCAGCACCTTCACCACCGGGGCGAACGCCACCAGCGTCACCGTCTACCTGCACGGCTGGTACGGCCAGAGCGCCTACCTGGCCGACGACGTCGCGCTGATCGGCCCCGGCGGCACCGGCACCCCGTCGCCGACCGCGACCCCCACCCCCACCGCGACGCCCACGGCCACCTCCTCCCCCACGGCCACCGCGACGCCCACCCGGACGGCGACCCCGACGCCCACCCAGACCGCGACGGCGACCCCCACCGCCACGCCGACCAGCACCACCCCGCCGGTCACCGGCCTGCCCGCCCACATGGTCACCGGCTACTGGCAGAACTTCGACAACAACTCGACCGTGCAGCGGCTGAGCGACGTCCAGAGCGCGTACGACATCATCGCGGTGTCCTTCGCCGACGCCGTGCCGACCAGGACCGGCGCGATCAGCTTCACCCTGGACCCGGGCCTGTCCAAGGCGCTCGGCGGTTACACCGACGCCCAGTTCCGCGCCGACATCAAGGCCAAGCAGGCGGCCGGCAAGAAGGTCGTCCTCTCCATCGGCGGCCAGAACGGCGCGATCACCGTCGGGGACGCCACCGCCGGCGCCAACTTCGTCAACAGCGCCTACGCGATCATCAAGGACTACGGCTTCGACGGCATCGACGTCGACCTGGAGAACGGCGTCCAGGCCGGCCCGCTCGGCGACGCGCTGCACTCCCTGCAGGCCAAGGTCGGCCCCGGCTTCGTCCTGACCATGGCCCCCGAGACCATCGGGATGTACAACACCTCAGGCGCCTACTTCCAGCTGGCGCTGAAGACCAAGGACATCCTCACCGTCGTCAACACCCAGTTCTACAACTCGGGCGGCATGAACGGCTGCGACGGCAAGGTCTACAACCAGGGCACCATCGACTTCATCACCTCGCAGGTCTGCACCCAGATCCAGGGCGGCCTGCGGCCGGACCAGGTGGGCATCGGCGTCCCGGCCTCCACCCGGGCCGCGGGCGGCGGCTACGTCGCGCCGACCGTGGTGAACAACGCGCTGGACTGCCTGGCCACCGGTAACAACTGCGGCAGCTTCGTGCCGCCGGCCAAGTGGCCGACCATCCGCGGCGCGATGACCTGGTCGACCAACTGGGACGTCAACAACGGCAACGCGTTCTCCAACGCGGTCGGCCCGTTCGTCCACAAGATGCCGTAACGGCACCCGGCCGCGGCTGCCACGGGCCGCGGCCACCCGAGCTCCACTCCCCCGGCGCGCCGCTCCTTGAGGGTGGGGCCTGCGCGTCGGCGGCGGGGCCCGTCGCACCGACCGGTGCGGCGGGCCCTTCCGTTCCCCTCCCCTTCAACGCGTTCGATGTCCCGGCGGCGCGCGCTCACCGCGCCAGGACCGCGGTGAGCGCGCCGAGCAGCAGGAACGGGCCGACCGGGAGGTCCAGTCCGCGCACCGGGCGGCGGCGGACCAGCGCGGCGGCGGCCCGCAGGGTGCCCCACAGCCCGGCGAGCACCATCGCGGCGAACAGCCCGCCGAGCGCCACCGACCAGCCGTACCAGCCGAGCAGCCCGCCCAGGGCGAGCCCGAGCGGGGAGTCCCCCGGGCCCAACGCGCCCAGCCAGACGGCCAGTTCGAGCACACCTCCGACCGCGAGCGCGACCAGCAGGCAGCGCAGCGTCACCCCGGGCCCCGCGGTCGGCACCGCCGCCAGCAGCAGCGCCGTCACCCCGCCGAGCAGTGGCAGGGTCAGCCGGTACGGCAGCCGGCGCACCCGCGCGTCGACGAAACCGAGCGCCACGCCGAGCGCCGCCGCCCAGCCCATCGCCAGGGTCACCACCACCAGCCGGTCCGCCGCGTACGCCACCGCGACGGCGACCGCCACCGCGACCGCCTCCACCGTCCAGGGACCGGCGCCCAGCCGCTCCCGGCAGCCCCGGCAGCGCCCGGTCGGCGGCAGCAGGCGCACCCGGCGCCCGCAGGCCGGGCAGTCCTCGCACCAGGGCTCGCCCTCCGGCACCGCGAACCGGGCGATCAGCCCGCGCAGCGGTGGAGCCGCCAGGAGACCGACCAGCACCGCCGCCACCACGACCGGGACCACCGGCGCACCCCCTCTTCGACCGACACGACCGACGCGACCGACACGACCGACGCCATCGGCGCGACCGGCCCCATCCTCCCGCGCCGGGCGGTGTGCCGTCCGTCTCGTTCCGCACGACAGCGCGACAGCGCTCCTCGCATACACGAGCATTCCGGACATTCGACTACTGGTTCGGAAGGCCGTCCGCCACCCCCGCCTGCCGATCCAAGGGAGCTGTTCGGGCCCCCGAAAGCACCCCCGCGGAGACCGGCCGCACGGCCCCTCCGTACCCCTAAAGTAGGCGGACATGCAGGTCATCCAGTCCAGCAAGCTCGCCAATGTCTGCTACGACATCCGCGGCCCGGTGCTCGACGAGGCGATGCGGCTGGAGGAACAGGGCCACCGCATCCTCAAGCTCAACACCGGCAACCCGGCCACCTTCGGTTTCGAGGCGCCCCCGGAGATCCTCCAGGACGTCCTGCGCAACCTCGCCAACGCGCACGGCTACGGCGACTCCAAGGGCCTGCTCTCGGCCCGCCGCGCGGTGGTCATGCACTACGAGGACCGCGGGCTGCACGGCCTCTCCGTCGACGACGTCTTCCTCGGCAACGGCGTCTCCGAGCTGATCCAGCTGGCCATGACCGCGCTGCTGGACGACGGCGACGAGGTGCTCGTCCCGGCCCCGGACTACCCGCTGTGGACCGCCTCGGTCTCACTGGCCGGCGGCACCGCGGTGCACTACCGCTGCGACGAGCAGTCCGAGTGGTACCCGGACCTCGCCGACATCGAGGCCAGGGTCACCGACCGGACCAGGGCCATCGTAGTGATCAACCCGAACAACCCGACCGGCGCGGTCTACCCGCGCGAGGTGCTGGAGGGCATCGCGGAGATCGCCCGCCGGCACGACCTGGTGGTCTACGCGGACGAGATCTACGACAAGATCCTCTACGACGACGCCGAGCACGTCCCGCTGGCCACCCTGGCCCCGGACCTCTTCTGCGTCACCTTCAACGGACTGTCCAAGGCCTACCGGGTCGCCGGCTTCCGCTCCGGCTGGATGGTGCTGTCCGGCGACCGGCGCCGGGCCCGCAGCTACATCGAGGGCCTCACCGTGCTCGCCTCGATGCGGCTGTGCGCCAACATGCCCGCCCAGCACGCGGTGGCCGCCGCGCTCGGCGGACGGCAGTCGATCCGCGACCTGGTGCTGCCCGGCGGCCGGCTGCACGCCTCGCGGGACGCCGCGTACGAGCTGCTGAACCAGATCCCGGGGGTCAGCTGCGTCAAGCCCAAGGGCGCGCTGTACGCCTTCCCCCGACTGGACCCCAAGGTCCACAAGATCAAGGACGACGCCCGGATGGTGCTGGACCTGCTGCGCTCCCAGCGGATCCTGCTGGTCCAGGGCACCGGCTTCAACTGGCCGGAGCCGGACCACTTCCGGCTGGTCACCCTGCCCCGGGCGGAGGAGATCACCGACGCGGTGACCCGGATCGGCGACTTCCTCGGGGGTTACGTCCAGCCGTAGCCCCGGGCGGGAAGCCCCCGGAAAAACACTACGGCCGGAGTCCCGGCCCGGGCGATCTCCTTGGTCGGGGGAAAATCGCCCGGCGGAACTCCGGCCGTCCTGCCGCTCGGCGGGGCGCGCGGTTCGTGCCGCGCGCCCGCCTCTCTCCCGGCTGAGGCTCAGGCTCAGCCGAGGCGCGCGACGAGGTTCCGGTACTCGTCCCACAGCTCCTTCGGGGTGTGGTCGCCGAAGGTCTCCAGGTGGGCCGGCACGAGAGCGGCCTCCTGGCGCCAGAGGTCGGCGTCCACGGTGAAGAGCAGGTCGAGGTCCTCCTTGGACAGGTCCAGGTCGCCGAGGTCGAAGCCCTCGACGGTCGGCAGCACGCCGATCGGGGTCTCGACGCCCTCGCCGGTCCCCTCCAGGCGCTCGACGATCCACTTGAGCACGCGGCTGTTCTCGCCGTAGCCGGGCCAGACGAACTTGCCCTCGGCGTCCTTGCGGAACCAGTTGACGTAGTAGATCTTCGGCAGCTTGGCGGCGTCCGCCCGGGCGCCGACCTTCAGCCAGTGGGCGAAGTAGTCACCCATGTTGTAGCCGCAGAACGGCAGCATCGCGAACGGGTCGCGGCGCAGCTCGCCGACGGTGCCCTCGGCGGCGGCGGTCTTCTCGGAGGCGATGTTGGCGCCGAGGAAGACGCCGTGCTGCCAGTCGAAGGACTCGGTCACCAGCGGGACGGCGGTGGCGCGGCGGCCGCCGAACAGGATCGCCGAGATCGGCACGCCCGCCTGGTCCTCCCACTCCGGGGCGATGGTCGGGCACTGCGCGGCCGGGACGGCGAAGCGGGCGTTCGGGTGGGCGGCCGGGGTGCCGGACTCGGGGGTCCAGTCGTTGCCGCGCCAGTCGGTCAGGTGCGCCGGGGGCTCCTCGGTGAGGCCCTCCCACCACACGTCGCCGTCGTCGGTGAGGGCGACGTTGGTGAAGACGGTGTTGCCCCAGAGGGTGTCGATGGCGTTGGCGTTGGTGTCCACGCCGGTGCCGGGGGCGACACCGAAGAAGCCGGCCTCGGGGTTGATGGCGTACAGCCGGCCGTCGGCGCCGAAGCGCATCCAGGCGATGTCGTCGCCGATCGTCTCGACCTTCCAGCCCGGGACCGTCGGCTGGAGCATGGCCAGGTTGGTCTTGCCGCACGCCGAGGGGAACGCGGCGGCGACGTACTTGGCCTCGCCGTTCGGCGGGGTGAGCTTCAGGATGAGCATGTGCTCGGCCAGCCAGCCCTCGTCGCGGGCCATGGTCGAGGCAATGCGCAGCGCGTAGCACTTCTTGCCGAGCAGGGCGTTGCCGCCGTAGCCCGAACCGAAGGACCAGATCTCCTTGGTCTCCGGGAAGTGCGAGATGTACTTGGTGCTGTTGCACGGCCACGGCACGTCCGCCTGGCCCTCGGCGAGCGGGGCGCCGACGGTGTGCACGGCCTTGACGAAGTCGCCGTCCTCGCCGAGCTGGTCCAGCACGGCCTGGCCCATGCGGGTCATCACGCGCATGGAGACGGCGACGTAGGCGGAGTCGGTGATCTCGACGCCGTACGCGGCCAGCGGGGAGCCGACCGGGCCCATCGAGAAGGGCACGACGTACATCGTGCGGCCCTTCATCGCGCCGCGGAAGAGTCCCTGCTCGCCCTGGAAGAGCTCCCGCATCTCGGCGGGCGCCTTCCAGTTGTTGGTCGGTCCGGCGTCCTTCTCCTGCTCGGAGCAGATGAAGGTGCGGTCCTCCACGCGCGCCACGTCCGTGGGGTCCGAGGCGGCGTAGTAGGAGTTGGGGCGCTTCTCCTCGTTGAGCTTCTTGAAGGTGCCCTGCGCCACCAGCAGGTCCGCGAGGCGGTGGTACTCCTCGTCGGAACCGTCGCACCACTCGATGCGGTCCGGCTGGGTGAGCTCGGCGATCTCGCTCACCCAAGCGAGCAGCTGCTTGTGGCGGGTGGGCGCGGATGCGCTGAGAGCAGAGATCTCGTACGACACGATCGCTCCGTTTCACGCCATCTCGGCGAGGAGACGGCGTCGCGGGGGTCTGAGGGTGCTTGCAGCGTAGCTCCGGACTCAAGGCCGGAACGCGGCGAAGCGTCGAAATTGACGCACCTTTTACTCCAGCCAGTATGATTACTGGCCAGTAACGGAGCAGCCTCACCCGCGACGGAGTGTGCGGCGCCACACTCCTATTACTCCAAAACGTCCAACAGTGACGATCGCCACTTCCTACGCGCCAGTAACCTACGGATCCGTAGGTAACGGGTAGCATGCTGCGCATGACTGCTGCTGCGCTCGCGGAGAGTGCACTCATGGAGAGCAAGCCGAAGTGGCGCGGCTGGCTGCACGCCGGAATGTTCCCCGCCACGGTGGCCGCCGGGATCGTGCTGATCTGCCTGGCCGACTCCACGCCCGCCAGGATCGCCTGCGCGATCTACTCGGTCAGCGCCTGGCTGCTGTTCGGGGTCAGCGCGGTGTACCACCGCTTCGACTGGGGCCCGCGCGGGGACGCCGTACTGCGCCGGCTGGACCACGCCAACATCTTCCTGATCATCGCGGGCACCTACACGCCGTTCACGATGCTGCTGCTCAAGGGCGCCGACCAGCAACTGCTGCTCTGGGCGGTCTGGGGCGGCGCACTGGCCGGGATCGCGTTCCGGGTGTTCTGGGTCGGCGCGCCGCGCTGGCTGTACACACCGGTGTACCTCGCGCTGGGCTGGGCCGCCGCCTTCTACCTGCCGGACTTCCTGCACACCGGCGGGGTCGCCGTCCTGGTGCTGATGATCGTCGGCGGAGTGCTCTACAGCATCGGCGGCGTGGTGTACGGGCTCAAGCGGCCCAACCCGTCACCGCGCTGGTTCGGGTTCCACGAGGTGTTCCACGCCTTCACCCTGGGGGCGTTCATCGTCCAGTACATCGGCGTCTCACTGGTGGCGTACAGCACGGCCGGCTGATCCCGGCGCACCCCGACGGGCGGTCGAACGGTCCACGGACCGGCCGGCCGCCCGTTCCGCCGTCCAGGGCCGCTCGTACGGGGCCCGGAGCTGCGGGCGGCGCGGGACGGCCGAGTGGTCGACGGCGCCGGACTCCGACTGCGGGCCCGGATCCTGCAGCAGCCCGTGCGCGTGGTGGTGCTCGCCGTGGGCGTAGTACTGCTCCCCGCGGGCGTGGTGCTGCTCCCCGTGCGACTCCCGGCGGGGCTCGCGCGACTCCCGGTACGGCTCGCGCGGCGACCCGGCCGCCGTCGGGAGCGCCGCGGACCCGGACCGCCCCGGCGCACCGGCCGAGCGGGCCCGCGCCTGCCGGGCGTCGAGCGCCTCGCGGGCCCGGCGGCAGCGCTCGCAGTGCGCGGCGTCCGGGATGCCGCGGCGCGGGCGGTGCCGGACCGGGGCCCGATCCCCGTGCATCGCGCGCCAGCGGCGGGCGACGTACACCATGAGCAGCAGGGTCTCGACCCCGGCGACCGCCAGGACCAGCAGGGCGCCGTTGATCAGATAGGCCGCGACCACGGCCAGCGCAGAGCCCACCACCACCGCCGAACCCCACACCTGGGTGCTCATCTGCTTGTCGTCCGCGTCGGCCACTTCGGTCCCCTTTCCCGGTGCCGGGCTCGTGGTCGGCTCCCGCCGCCCCACCTCTTCTCCGCTCTCGGCACGCGTCGGCCAGCACTGACCGATTGCCACATGGTATCTACCGACAGTCATGGCCAACTGCCCCGGGGCGGCGAACGACAGATCAACGTTGCGTCAATTCCTCGTGCGGAAGCAGCACTTCCAGGACACATCACGGAGCGTAGCCGCGGTTCGCCTCCGTTGGACGCGCCGGGCGCGCCGGACGCACCCACGGCAGCACGCAGGGCGCCGAACCGGCCGCCGACCGGACGGT
>NZ_JBHXEM010000194.1:0-11903 GCF_042724755.1 Kitasatospora sp. NPDC127067
TGCTACTTTTTTTTATACTCCACGGGGCCGGGGCCTACGCGGAACGGGTTGGTGTGTTGATGTGTGTGGTGCTCTGTTGGGGTTGGGGGGCCCCGGCCAAGCTTGGCCGGGGCCGCCGTTGCCTTTGGGGTTTCTGGAAGGGGCGGGAGGGTGGGGTGCTTCCTTCTCTTTCGCTTTTCTTTGGGCGGGCCTGCGTCGGAGGACGCGGGCCCACCCAACTCCATGGATCGGCCACCGGACCTGTTGCCGCTGTTCCGGCTTGTCCCGCCCGGACCTTTCGTCCTTGCGGAAATGCCAGGTGGGGGCGTCCTGTGTTGGGGGCGTGGGGGTTCTGGACTCCTCGCGCGGGAAGTCGGCGGGGTCGACTTCCCGCGCACCCGTTGCCGCTTCGGCGTTGGCGAAGCGGCAACGGGCTTGGGCCGCCGTTGCTTTCGTGGCCTGGGCGGGCGCCCGGAGCCTCAGCGGGCGGCGGCGCGTTGGAGGGCGCTGGCGAGGAGGGCGAGGTCGGTGGGGCCGTTGCCGAGCTCGCGGACCGGGCGGCGGGCCGGCGGGGCGCCGAGCTGGAGCGGGTCTATGGCGACGACGGTGGGCCGCAGGGTGGCGGTGCGCGGGATGCGGCCGCTGATCCGGGCGGTCTGGAAGGCGGTGACGCCGCCGTCCGGGAGGCGGAGGTAGCCGCGGCCGGGGGTGTCCTCGGGCAGGGCCGCCGCGTCGCCGAGGTGGATCAGCAGGTCGGAGTCGGCCGGGTCGTCGGTGCGCAGGGCGATCCGGAGCAGCGCGGCCTCGTCCACCTCGGTGCCGGCGCTCTCCTCCGGGCGGCCGGTGGCGACGGCGAGGTGCACGCCGAGCGGTCCGCCGCGGCGGGCGACGGCGGCCAGCGCGCGGGTGAGCGGGCGGCCGGCGGCGGAGGTGGGGGAGAGCAGTGCGTCGTAGTCGTCGACGACGACGACCAGCCGGGCGGGTGCGGCGGCGGGTCCGGTCGGGCGGGGGCCCTCCGCGCTGCGCGGCGGGATGATCCGGGGTGTGGTGGCCGCGCCGCCGCCGACGGCGGCGGGTACCGGGACCCTGGGGTGCTCCGCGTGCGCCTCCCGCCCGTCCGGGCCCCGCCCGTCCAGGCCCTGCTCGTCGAGGATCCGTGCGGCGTGCCAGGAGGCGAAGTCCAGCCCGTCGAACAGTCGCTCCCGCAGGGCGAGTTCGTCCTCCAGCGCCTCGGCGGCGAGCAGTGCGGCGCGCGGGTCGGCGGCGGCGTTCACCCGGCCGGTGACGTGCGGCAGGTCGGTGCAGCCGTCGAGGCCGTCCTGGCCGTCCGGGGTGGTCCGGCCCTCGATGATCGTGACGGTCAGCCTCTCGGGCCGTTCGGAGACGGCGAGCGAGGCGACCAGGGTGCGCAGCAGTTCGGTCTTGCCGGAGCCGCGGGCGCCGCCGATCAGCAGGTGCGGGCCGCCCGGGTCGGGGGAGGGGAGGGTGAGTTCGGGGTCGGCCAGGTCGAGGGTGCAGAGCTCGTCGCGGGTGGTGCCGAGCAGGGCGGTGGCGGCGCCGATGCCTCCGGCGTGCGCCTCCCAGCGGGCGGACAGCTTGGCCGGGGTGACGGTGTCGAGCTGGAGCAGGTCGAGCAGCCGCAGTACGTCGGGCAGCGGGCCGCGGGCGGCCGGGACGGCCTCGCGCAGCGGGGCGAGGACGCGGGCCAGCCGTTCGGCCCAGGCGTCCGAGACGGCGTCCAGCGAGACCTCGTGGAGGGCTTCCCGGCCGCGGGCGACCGGGCGGTTCAGCGAGAGCTGGGTGCCGACCTCGCCGGTGATCAGGGCGGTGGCGCCGAGGCCCCGGGGGAGCAGTTCGGGCTGCTCGGCGAGGCAGATCGGGAAGATGCCGACCGCCGGGCCCTGGCGCAGCAGCAGGTCGAGTGCCTGGCGGGCGGCTTCGGTGGCCGGCCGGCCGTCCACCACGACCACGGTCGCGGGGTGGCCGCCGAGGCCGCTGGGGCCGCTGAGCCGGGCGGTGAGCTCGGTCAGCCGGGCGGTGGCCTGTTCGTCGTCGAGGCCGATCAGCAGTCGGCAGTCCTGGCCGTCGACCGGGCGCAGGTGGGGCAGCCACAGGGCCCAGGCCCAGGTGTCGGCGCGCTCCTCGGCGGTGCGGGTCTGGTCGGCGTCGACCACGACCAGGCTCAGCCCGGTCGGCGGGTGCAGCGCGGCGAGCTGGGCGACGACGGCGCGGGTGAGCGCGTCCAGGCGCTCGCGCGGGCCGCTGAGGCCGAGGCTGCCGGCGGTCTGGAGGTCGAGGGTGACCGGGACGGCGGGCAGCGTGGTGCCGGGTGTGGTGCCGGGGCCGCCGGGGCGGTCGGCGGTGCCCAGGCGCAGGGTGAGCGCGTCGGGGTGGCCGGGGCCGCGTTCCCAGAGGCGGGGGCCGGGGCCGACGGCGTTGAGCAGCAGGGTGGCGAGGTCGGGCCAGCGTTCGCGCTGGGCGGCGGTCTGGCGCAGCCGTACCGCGGCGTGGTGGCGCTCGGCGCTCTCCTGGCCGGGCGGTTCGGCGGTGCGGCCGGGCAGCAGGGAGAACAGGCCGCGGCCGCGGCCGGGGGCCGGTTCGGGGGCGGTGGGCGGCTCGACCACGGGCGGCGCGGGTCGGGCCGGGCCGGGGGCGGCGAGCTGGAGGTGGCCGTTGCCGTCCGGCAGGGCGGCGCGGGTGGTGCCGGCGGCCTCGGCCGGGTCGGGGGCGGTCACCTGGAGGGTGGACTCGCCGATCCGCAGCACGGCGCCGGGCTCCAGCGGGACGGCGGCCTCCGGCGGTCCGGGCGGGACGAGCCGGCCGTCCAGCGTGCTGCCGTTGGTGGAGCCGAGGTCGCGCGCGGAGACCCGGCCGTCCTCGGCGAGGTGCAGGGAGAGGTGGAGCCGGGAGACGTCCGGGTCGTCGAGCGGGACGTCGGCCTCGGCGGAGCGGCCGACCCGGATCTCCCGGCCGTGCAGCCGGTGCACGCCGCCGGCGTCGGGGCCGCCGACCACGCGCAGTTCGGCGGCGGCGGGGGCGTCGTCGGGGTCGTCGGCGGTCGGGTCGGGCTCGTTCAGGCTGAGGACGGCGCCGTCGAGCAGCGGGGGGTGGCCGAGCAGGGTGTGCTCGTCGACCCGGTGCGCCCCGGCGTACAGGTGCACGTGGGTGGCGGCCCGTGGCCCGCGCACGCCCACGGCGCCGGCGAGCGCACCCGCGATGGCGCCGAGTGCGGTGCCGACGGGCGCGGTGACCAGCACGTCCACGTAGGGGATGGCGGAGCCGGCGGCGGCCGGGCCGCTGCGCGGTCGGAGGACGGTCAGCCGGATCTGCATCTCGCCCGCGGGTCCCTTCTGCTGATGTGAACCTGGTACCGCTGCCCGGTGCCGTGGGCACCGTTGGGCCACACGAGTGGCGAGTGTCCATCCTGCCATCCGTCGAGGACGGTCCGCGCACGGTACCGGATTTGACGATCTTGCGATCGGCACCGTGACGGGGCGACGGGGAGTCAGGGCCGACCGCCTCCTCGCGGGGTGCCCGGGACCTTCCCTAGGGGATGTCCCCCAACCCTTCCCCAGACCGTACGGATGGCCTACCGGCCACCCCGAAAACCCGAACCGGCACCGTTAGAGTGGCCGCAGACACGGGCCCGGCAGGCTCACCGCACCGGCGGAGGAGCGCCCCGCGCGGGCGGCACGGCGAGGAGTGCGACAGGTGCGGCCAGTCGGCAGCAAATATCTGCTGGAGGAGACCCTCGGACGGGGTGCGACCGGGACCGTCTGGCGCGGCGTGGTGCGCGAGGACGCGCAGGTGCCGGGCTGCGCGCCCGGGCAGCGGGTGGCGATCAAGGTGCTGCGCGAGGAGCTGGCCGCCGACCCCGACGTGGTGATGCGCTTCCTGCGCGAGCGCTCGCTGCTGCTGCGGCTGACCCACCCCAACATCGTCCGGGTCCGGGACCTGGTCGTCGAGGGCGAGCTGCTGGCCCTGGTGATGGACCTGGTGGAGGGCCCCGACCTGGCCCGCTACCTGCGCGCCAACGGCCCGTTCAGCCCGATCGCCGGCGCCCTGCTGATGGCCCAGGTCGCGGACGCGCTGGCGGCCAGCCACGCGGACGGGATCGTCCACCGCGACCTCAAGCCGGCCAACGTGCTGCTCGCCTCCACCGTGGTGGACGGCGCCGAGCGGATGCACCCGCTGCTGACCGACTTCGGCATCGCCCGGCTCGCCGACTCCCCGGGCGTCACCCGCACCCACGAGTTCGTCGGCACCCCCGCCTACGTCGCGCCGGAGTCCGCCGAGGGCCGCCCGCAGACCTCCGCGGTGGACGTGTACGGCGCCGGGATCATGCTGTACGAGCTGGTCACCGGCCGGCAGCCGTTCCAGGGGGACAGCGCGCTCGCCGTGCTCCAGGCCCACCTGGCCCACGAGCCGCAGCGGCCCAGCACCATGCCCGAGCCGCTCTGGACGGTGATCGAGCGCTGCCTGCGCAAGGACCCGGCCCAGCGGCCCGGCGCCACCTCGCTGGCCCACGCGCTGCGGGTGGTCGCGGCCGGCGTCGGGGTGCACGCCTCGCCGCCGGCGGTGGACGAGGCGCTGGCGGTCGGTGCCCTGCTGCTGCCGGACCCGCAGCCGACCGCGGTCCCCACCACGATGTCGCCGATGTCGCCGATGGCGCCGATGGCGCCGATGGCGACGATGCCGGGCGCCGTGGCCCCGGGCACCGAGGACCGCACCCAGGTGCTGCCGCCGACCCCGGGCGGGTCGTTCGACCCGGCCGCGGCGACCCGGGTGATGGGCACCCAGCCGCCGCCGGCGCCCCCGCAGGGAGCCGCGGACCGCACCCGGGTGATGCCGCCCGTCGCGGTGCCGCCGCCCCCGCCCGTGGCGCCGCCGCAGGAGGAGGCGCCGCACCCGTGGCAGACCCAGTTGCGCGCGGCGCGGGACCGCAACCAGCAGACCCAGGTCGGCTACTTCGGTCCGGAGGACTACGAGGACCACGCGGAGCCGCAGGTCGCCCCGCCGCCCTACCAGGCCGGCCAGGGGGGCCACGCAGGCCAGGGGCACCGGCCGGGCCAGGGCGCCCCTGGCGGCCCCGCCGGGCCGCAGCAGCCCGGCGGCTACCGCCAGTCCCCGCCCCCGCCCGGCTACGCCCAGCGTCCGCCGGTGGCCCCGCCGCCGTATCAGGCGGGCCGGGGCGGCCAGGCCGGTCAGGGGGGCCAGCGGGGCCAAGGAGGCCAAGGAGGCCAGGGCGGCCGTCCGCAGCCGCCCGGTGGCTACCGGCAGGCCCCGTCCGGGTACGGGCAGTCGCAGGGCGGCTACCCGCCGCCGCCCGCGCCCGCCCCGGTGGCGCGCCGGGCCGAGCCGCCCGCGCCGCAGTACCGGGAGGCCCCGCCGCAGCGCCGCGAGGAGCCGCCGGCACCGGCCCGCCGTGAGACCGCGCCGGCCCGTGAGCCGCGTCCGCGCAGCCGCAACCGGATGTACATTCCGGGGCTCGGCTGCCTCAAGGGCTGTCTGATGGTGCTGCTGGTGCTCGCCGTGGCGGGGCTGGCGCTGTGGAACTTCACGCCGCTGCCGCAGTACTGGGACAACGTCGTGGGCTGGTTCGACTCGGCGCGTGACTGGGTGAACGGCCTCGTGGGCAGCTCGAAGAACTGACACCGGAAGACTGGGGGCAGCGGGGATGGGGATGCGGGGAAGCCGGGCGAGCGCGGTGCTGATGGGCGTCGTGGTGGCGGTGGCGGGGGTGCTGCTGCCGGCCGGTCCGGCCGCGGCGGCGGAGACGTCGCACTGCGGCCGGTACGAGACCGTGCCGGTCGCGGGCGGCCGGTACGTGGTGGACAACAACAACTACGGCGGAGCCCGCGAGTGCCTCGGCACCGACGGCCGGGCCGGGTTCACCGTCCTGTCCTCCGAGGCGGCCACGAGCCCGCCGGCCGGGCCGGTCGCCTACCCGGAGATCTTCGACGGCTGCCACTGGGGCACCTGCACCCCGGGCAGCGCGCTGCCGGTCCGGGTCTCCGAGCTGGGGCGGGCGACCAGCAGTTGGTCCACCACGCTGCCCGCCGGGGGCGACTTCAACGTGGCGTACGACCTCTGGTTCAACACGGCCCCGACCACTCCGGCCGCAAACGGCCAGCCGGACGGTGCCGAGCTGATGATCTGGCTGGACCGCCGTCCGGCCTCGGCCAGCCCTTCCGGGAGCACCGCCGTCGTCGGTGGCACCGGCTACACCAGCTGGCAGCTCACCATCGCCGCCAACGGCCGGCAGTGGCCGATGGTCGCCTACCAGGCGCAGGTGCCGGTCACCTCGGTCACCGACCTCGACCTGCGCGCCTTCGTCCGGGACGCGGTGACCCGCGGGGTGGTCAAGCCGGAGTGGTACCTGATCTCGGTGGAGGCCGGCTTCGAGATCTGGCGTGACGGCGCCGGCCTGCGGACGGAGTCGTTCTCCACCGACGTGCGGCCCGGCCGCCCGGTGGGCCCGATCGGTGCCCCCGGCGGCCGCTGCCTGGCAGATCTGCCCGGCGGTACCCCGGACGGCCCGGAACCGGTGGCGCTGCTGGACTGCGACGGCTCGCTCGCCCAGCAGTGGAGCGTGGAGACCGACGGTACGGTCCGGCTGGGCGGCAAATGCCTGGGCACCGACGGCAACCAGGCCTCGCTCAACCCCTGCAACGGCTCGCCGTACCACGTCTGGCTGGTGGGGATGGCCGGCGCACTGTGGAACCAGGGCGCCCAGGGCTGCCTGCGCGACCCGGCGAACGGCACCGCGCCGGGCGGCGGCGCCGACCTGGCCGGCTGCGACGGTTCCCCGGCGCAGAGCTGGACGCTGCCGACCTCGGTGAGCTGATCAGGGCTCCGGGCCACGCCCGGGCGGCAATTTTGACGCTATGTCGACAATTCGCGAGATTTCTCGGCCGGGACTCCCGCCCCGGGCCCCTCGGGCGGCCCGCGCAGGGCCTCCGGGCGCGTAGGTTGGTCGCTGTTGTCCCGCCCCACCGAGCGCGCCGGACCCCCGGAGCGCTCCCGCGCCGCCCACGGAGCAGCATTGGCACGCAAGATCGGCAGCCGGTACACCGTCCACCAGGTGATCGGCCGGGGTTCGGCCGGCACGGTCTGGCTCGGTGAGGGGCCCGACGGCCCGGTGGCGGTCAAGCTGCTGCGCGAGGACCTCGCCGCCGACCAGGTGCTGGTCGGCCGCTTCGTCCAGGAGCGCACCGCGCTGACCAGCCTCGACCACCCCCGGGTGGTCGGCGTGCGCGACATGGTGGTGGACGGCAGCGACCTCGCCCTGGTGATGGAGCTGGTCCAGGGCACCGACCTGCGCTCCCGGCTGGAGCGGGACGGCGCGCTGCCGCCGCAGACCGCCGCCTCGATCATCGCCGACGTCGCCGACGGCCTGGCCGCCGCGCACGCGGCCGGCATCGTCCACCGCGACGTCAAGCCCGAGAACGTCCTGCTCGACCTCGCCGCCGCCCCCGGCCCGGGCGGCGCCCCGCGCGCCAAGCTCACCGACTTCGGCGTGGCCCGCCTGGTCGACGCCCCCCGCCGGACCCGGGCCACCCGGATCATCGGCACCCCCGACTACCTCGCCCCCGAGATCATCGAGGGCCTGGAGCCGCGCGCCGCCGTCGACATCTACGCCCTCGCCACCGTGCTGTACGAGCTGCTGGCCGGCTTCACCCCCTTCGGCGGCGGCCACACCGGCGCGGTGCTGCGCCGGCACGTCACCGAGCAGGTGCCGCCGATCCCCGGCCTGCCGGACGGGCTGTGGCGGATCATCTCCGAGTGCCTGGCCAAGGCCCCCGCCTCCCGGCTGCGGGCCGCCGAGCTGGCCTCCCGGCTGCGCGAGCAGCTGCCCTCGCTGGCCGGCCTGCCGGTGCTCGCCGTGCCCGGCCAGGGCCGGGCCCCGGTCGAGGAGCAGCTGACCCCCGGCGAGGCCGTCTACGCCGAGGTCGACGCCGGCCCCGGCATCCACAAGCGCCGCCGCGGTCCGGCCGTCCCGCTGGTGCCGGGCGCCGCCCCGGACTCCACCCGGGACACCCACACCAGCCTGCGCCGCCCGTCCGCCGACGAGCTGGCCGCCTACGCGCTGGAGTCCCGCGCCCAGCGCGCCGCCCCGGGCCACCGCCGGGACCGCCAGGCCCTGCTGCGCCGCCGCCGGCTGCTGGCCGTCCTGATCGCCACCGTCCTGCTGCTGGCGGGCGCCGCCGCGGCCTGGACGGCGTTCGCGGCCACCGTCCCGGACGGCGGCCACCCGGCCCGTCCGGCGGTGTCGGGCACCGGCCCGCGGGCCCCGTAGCCGGAGCCGTCGGCGCGGCCGTGACGGCGGCCGTGACCCCCGGGGAGCCGGGGGTGTCGTCATGACCACTCCCGGAACCATTACCCTGGGGGCGTGGCAGCCGTCGATCCTTCCGAAGAGCTCAAGAACCTCGATACGACCATGGGGTCGATCGAGGCCGTCCTCGACCTGGACAAGATCCGGGCCGACATCGCGGTCCTGGAGGAGGAGGCAGCCGCCCCCACCCTGTGGGACGACGTCGCGAACGCGCAGAAGGTGACCAGCCGGCTCTCCTTCCTCCAGGGCGAACTGCGCCGGGTCGAGGGCCTGCGCAGCCGCATCGACGATCTGGGTGTGCTGTTCGAGCTCGCCGAGGCCGAGGACGACGCGGACACCCGCGCCGAGGCCGAGACCGAGCTCGTCTCCCTCCAGAAGGCCGTCGAGGAGCTGGAGGTCCGCACCCTCCTGTCCGGCGAGTACGACGCCCGCGAGGCGCTGATCAACATCCGTGCCGAGGCCGGTGGCGTGGACGCCGCCGACTTCGCCGAGCAGCTCATGCGCATGTACCTGCGCTGGGCCGAGCGGCACGGGTACCCCACCGAGGTGTACGACACCTCGTACGCCGAAGAGGCCGGCATCAAGTCCGCGACCTTCACCGTGAAGGCGCCGTACGCCTACGGCACCCTCTCGGTCGAGCAGGGCACCCACCGCCTGGTGCGGATCTCGCCGTTCGACAACCAGGGCCGCCGGCAGACCTCCTTCGCCGGCGTCGAGGTCCTCCCGGTCGTCGAGCAGTCCGACCACGTCGACATCGACGAGGGCGAGCTGCGGGTGGACGTCTACCGTGCCTCCGGCCCCGGCGGCCAGGGCGTCAACACCACCGACTCGGCGGTGCGCATCACGCACATCCCGACCGGCATCGTGGTCTCCTGCCAGAACGAGCGCTCGCAGATCCAGAACAAGGCGTCCGCGATGAACGTCCTCCAGGCCAAGCTGCTGGAGCGGCGCCGCCAGGAGGAGAAGGCGGCGATGGACGCGCTCAAGGACAGCGGCAGCTCCTGGGGCAACCAGATGCGCTCCTACGTGCTGCACCCGTACCAGATGGTGAAGGACGTCCGCACCGCGTACGAGGCCGGCAACCCGCAGGCCGTGCTGGACGGCGACATCGACGGCTTCATCGAGGCCGGGATCCGCTGGCGCAAGCAGCGCGAGACCAGCGCCGAGTAACGGCCGACATCGACGAAGGGCCCCGACCGCTGCGGTCGGGGCCCTTCGTCGTACGCGTCGTGGGTCGTCAGGCCAGTGCCTGCCGGGCGATCAGCGCCACCGCGAGCAGTCCGGCCAGCAGGGCCAGCAGCATCGCGGGGGAGAGCGCGGCGAACGGGCTCTGCTGCTCCTGAAGCCGGGCCCGGTTGGCCCGGCACACCGGGCAACGCCCGTCGCTGACGCGGCCGTTGCAGTTGGCGCACACCAGATGGTCGCAGGTCATGCGATCTCCTCCTCGCTGCTACAGCCAACGCACCGGACGGGGCTTTGGTTCCATGCACTGCCCTGTACGGGGGAGCGGCCGTGACACGGTCGCCCACCTCCACTCTGCCAGGTTCCGGCAGTTCCGGCTTCCGGGCTGTGAGATGCCTCGCAATATTCGGGGCATAAGCGGACATTCTCCCGCAGAGTCCGGCCGTTGTCACGGGCGGTCCCTGCGGGCCGGTCGCCGATTCGCGTATGGTCCCAGACCGGGAGCAGCCCACCGCGCTCCTTTCGCTCGCCCATGGACCGGGCCTCCGGGGCGGACCGACCGAGGACTGGCGCCGCCTAGGATGGCCTCCGTGATGCAGCCGTGATCAGATTCGACAACGTCTCCAAGACCTATCCCAAGCAGAACCGTCCCGCCCTGGACAACGTCTCGCTGGAGATCGAGAAGGGTGAGTTCGTCTTCCTGGTCGGCTCGTCCGGCTCGGGAAAGTCCACCTTCCTGCGCCTGTGCCTGCGCGAGGAGCGTCCCAGCACGGGCGCGGTGCACGTACTGGGCAAGGACCTCGGCAAGCTGTCCAACTGGAAGGTGCCGCACATGCGCCGCCAGCTGGGCACCGTCTTCCAGGACTTCCGCCTGCTGCCGAACAAGACGGTCGCGCAGAACGTCGCCTTCGCCCTGGAGGTGATCGGCAAGCCCAAGAGCGCCATCAACAAGGTGGTGCCCGAGGTGCTGGAGCTGGTCGGCCTCGGCGGCAAGGAGGACCGCATGCCGGGCGAGCTGTCCGGTGGTGAGCAGCAGCGCGTGGCCATCGCCCGCGCCTTCGTGAACCGTCCGATGCTCCTC
Source organism: Kitasatospora sp. NPDC127067 (assembly GCF_042724755.1). NCBI lineage: Bacteria > Bacillati > Actinomycetota > Actinomycetes > Kitasatosporales > Streptomycetaceae > Kitasatospora > Kitasatospora sp. NPDC127067. Next base: position 10,578 of record NZ_JBHXEM010000194.1, read on the forward strand.
ATCGCGGACGAGCCCACCGGCAACCTCGACCCGCAGAACTCGGTCGGCATCATGAAGCTGCTCGACCGCATCAACCGCACCGGAACCACGGTGCTGATGGCCACCCACGACCAGGCCATCGTCGACCAGATGCGCAAGCGCGTCATCGAACTCGACAAGGGGCTGCTCGTCCGCGACCAGGCCCGCGGCGTCTACGGATACCAGCACTGACCGACCAGCGCTGACCCGTGGGGCCGCCGGCCCGACCCGCCAGACCAGAGCAGTACCGACCCTGGAGTGTTTCCCGCATGCGTGCCCAGTTCGTCCTGTCGGAGATCGGTGTGGGTCTCCGACGCAACCTGACCATGACCATCGCGGTCGTGGTCAGCGTCGCGCTCTCCCTCGCCCTCGCCGGTTCCTCGCTCCTGGTCCGCGACCAGGTGAACTCCATGAAGGGGTACTGGTACGACAAGGTCGAGGTGAGCATCTACTTCTGCACGAAGGCGGACGCCCGCAACTCGCCCCAGTGCGACAAGGGCGCGGCCACCGACCAGCAGGTCCAGGACATCAAGGACCAGCTGGACAAGATGACCTCGGTGGTCCAGTCGTCCACCTACGAGAGCTCGCCCGAGGCGTACAAGCACTGGAAGGAGATGAACCCGGACAACCCGCTCATCTCCGTCCTGGGTCCGGACGCCATGCCGCAGTCCTGGCGGGTCAAGCTCAACGACCCGACCAAGTACGACGTGATCCAGAGCGCCTTCGCCGGCAAGCCCGGCGTCAAGTCGGTCGAGGACCAGCGGAAGATCCTGGAGAACCTGTTCGGCCTGCTCAACGGCCTCCAGACGGCGGCCTTCGTGATCATGGTGCTGATGCTGTTCGTCGCCCTGCTGCTGATCGTCAACACCGTCCGGGTGTCGGCGTACAGCCGGCGGCGCGAAACCGGGATCATGCGCCTGGTCGGTGCCTCGAACTTCTACGTCCAGATGCCCTTCATCGCCGAGGCGGCCTTCTCGGCGCTGCTGGGCGCGGCGATGGCCTCCGGACTGCTGATCGGCGGGCACTTCTTCGTCCAGAACTGGCTGGCCGACCGGGTGCAGTTCATCCACTTCATCGGGCTCGGCTCGGTGCTCGCGGTGATACCGCTGCTGATCGTGGTGGGTATGGGCATGGCCGGCGTCGCGGCCTTCTTCACCCTGCGCAAGTACCTCAAGGTCTGATTCCCGCAGGCCCGACGGCCCCGTACGGCACTGGGCGGTTTCTAGCGGTCGTTGCAACACGTGGTCGGTTGTTCAGGCCGCGAGCAGTTTATGCAGGCGCTCGGCTGGGGTTTCCCAGCCGAGCGTT
>NZ_JBHXEM010000195.1:0-11805 GCF_042724755.1 Kitasatospora sp. NPDC127067
GGTCACCGAGCGCGGACTCCACCACGGCCCGCTGCGCCTCGTCCGCGCGGGCGAGCAGGGCGCTCACGGCGTAGCTGCGGCGTCCCGCGCGAAGGTCGGCGCCGGTGGACTTGCCGGTGGCGTCCTCGTCGCCGAACAGGTCGAGGTAGTCGTCGCGCAGCTGGCCGCCGATGCCGACCAGGGTCGCGTACCGGCGCAGCCGTGCGTCGTGACCGGCCACGTCCTCGCCCGCGGCCAGCAGCCCCAGCCGCAGCGGGGCGAGGACGGAGTACCGGGTCGACTTGTACTCGCAGACGGTGTGCAGGAACTCCTCGTCCGGGAGCGGCAGGAAGTCGCGTTCGAGGTCGAGGATCTGGCCGGCGACCGTCTCAGCGCCGGCGTTCAGCTGCACCTCCAGCATCGCCTGGCGCAGCTCGGCGGGGACGTCCGCCTCCAGCAGGACCCGCATCGAGAGGAAGGCGGCGAGGTCCCCGGCCAGGACGGCCAGGCCGAGCGCGGTGCGGTCCGCCGCCGGGAACTCCCGGCGGTAGGCGTAGTAGGTGGAGGGGCCGCCGCGGCGTACGGGCGCGTCGTCGATGATGTCGTCGTGGACGAGCCCGTGCGTCTGGAGCAGCTCGATGCTCAGCGCGGCCTCCGCCAGGCCGGGCACCGGGTCGGTGGTCACCAGGCGGGCCGCCTCGTACAGCAGGGCGACCCGCAGCCGCTTGCCGCCGCGCAGTGAGAGGTCCCGCAGCAGCTCCAGGCAGCGCGGGGTGAAGCGGCTGAGCGGCGGCGTGTCGAGGCGCTCCGGCAGGGCGGCGAAGTAGGCCTCGAAGCGGAGGTCGAACCGGCGCCGGTGTCCGGCGGCTCGTTCGCGGGCGGCTGCCATGATCGTCTCGTTCACGAGGCCCACCCTCGCATCCGGCGTACGGGACCGCGCAGCCGCCCTGCCTACTCGGTCTGGACGGCGATCAGGCAGGTGTCGTCGTCGGTGTCGGCGGGGCTGAGTTCGAGCAGCCGGTCCAGGTACTGCTCCAGGTCCGGGCCGGGGGCGCCGGCCGCCCGGAGCAGCTGTTCCACCGACTCCTCCACCGGACGGTCCCGGCGTTCGACCAGCCCGTCGGTGTAGAGCAGCAGGACGTCACCCGGGTCGAGCCGGGCGGTGCGTTCCTCGTACTCGGCGTCGTCCAGCGCGCCGAGCAGCACGCCGTGCGGCAGCGGCAGCACCTGGGCGCCGTCCGCGCCGAGCCGGATCGGCGGCAGGTGGCCGGCCCGGGCCCAGCGCAGTTCGCCGCCGACCGGGTCCACCAGCACGCAGACGGCCGTCGCGGTGACCTGGCCCGGTTCGCGCAGGGCCACGGTGTTGGCCCACTCCAGCAGCCGGCCCGGGCCGGCCCCGGTGACGGCGAGGCCGCGCAGCGCGTGCCGCAGCGCGACCATCCCGGTGGCCGCGCCGACGCCGTGCCCGGCCACGTCGCCGACCGCGAGCAGCACCCGCCGGTCGGGCAGCACCAGCACGTCGTACCAGTCGCCACCGACCCGGTCGCGCTGGGCCGCGGGCCGGTAGCGGACGGCGGCGTGCAGGCCGGTGACGGCGAGCGGGGGCGGGGCGGCGGGCAGGATCGCCTGCTGCAGCCGCAGTGCCAACTGCGCCCGTTCGGCCGACTCCTGCTCGCTGTCGGCCAGCCGCTCCCGGGTGGCGCCGAGCGCGACCTCCGTCCAGTGCTGGGCGGAGACGTCGTGGTAGGCGCCGCGGACGGCGACGAGCCGGCCGGTCTCGTCCACCACCGGCTCGGCGATCACCCGGGTGAAGCGGTGGGTGCCGTCCGGGCGGTCCAGCCGGACCACCGCGGAGGCGGTGCGGTGGTGGTGCCGGACGGTGTCCAGCAGCCGCCGGACCGCCGGCCGGTCGTCCGGGTGGGTGTGCCGCACGAGCCGGTCCAGCGGTACGGGCGGGGCGTCCGACGGCAGCCCGTACAGCTCGCGCAGCCCGTCGCTCCAGCGGATCCGGCCCTCGGCGGGGCGCTCCTCGAACCCGGCCACCCGGGCCAGCCGCTGGGCCTGGCGCAGCAGGGCGGCGTGCTCGTCCTCCTCCCGCTCGTCGTCCAGCCGCCAGCAGACCAGCACCCGGCCGCCGAGCGGGACGACCGAGAGCAGCACGGCCACCGGGACGGCGGGCCCCTGCTCCCGGAAGGCCAGCCGGACCCGCTCGGCGGTCGACGGCACGCCCGTCTCGTACGCGCGCAGCAGCCGGTCGAGCAGCCCGGCGGCCGAGGCGACCGGGTAGGTCTCCAGCAGCGAGGCGCCCTCCAGTGCCTCCCGGGGCCGGCCGAGCGGGTCGCGGAACCGGGCGTTGACCCGCACCACCGTGAAGTCGGCGATCCGCTCGGCCCGCAGGACGGGGGCCAGCAGCAGCGCGGGGGTGAGCAGACCGTCCAGGAGGTCGTCGGCCCGCTCGGGGGGCACGGGCTCCGGGGGTGGGCCGAGCAGGGTCGCGCAGAGGTCGGCGAGGGCGTACAGCCCCCGACGCCGGGCCGGGCCGAGCACCGGGGCGGAATCGGGGCCGGTGACCGGCCAGAGCAGCTCCAGCGCGCCCGTGCGGCGGTGCCGGTCGAGCAGCGGGACGACCGCCCGGGCGGCTGCGCCGCCGACCGAGGGACCGTCCGTCCCCGGTTCGCCGGGCCACAGCTCGGCTCCCCCGCCGACGACCAGCTGCGCCGGGGTGGGGACGCCGGGCGGCACCCGGGACCAGCCGGCCGCCTCCTCGGCACGGAGTCCGGCGTGCGCGGCGAGGGCGAGCGCGCCGCCGGGCAGCCGCTGCCAGACGGCCACGGCGCGGACGCCGAACGCCGCCGCGGCCTGGTCCAGCACGGCCCGGGCGGCGTGCTCCAGGTCGGGCGCGGAGGCGAGTGCGGGCGCGACGGGCGGGCCGGCCTCGGGCGGTTCGGCGGCGGGGAGGCCGAAGGCCGCCGGTCCGGGTGCACCGTCCGGGCCCGTTCGCGGGCCCTGTCCCGGTTCCGGTTCCGTTCCCGGCTCCGGGAGGCGCGCGATGTCCGTCGCCAGGACGAGCACCGGCACGCCCGACTCCCGGGCCAGCCGGGCGAGGTGCGCGGCGGCCTCGGCGACGGGCAGGCCGAGCCGCTCGGCCAGGATGCCGGTGGCGAGGTCGACGGCGGCCCTGGTCCGCGCCTCGGCGTGCGCCCGGGCGGCGGCCGCCCGGAGGCGACGGACGGTCTCGGCCAGGGCCCGGGCGGTGCGCTCCGCGGCCTCTTGCACCGAGGGCTCCTGCATCGAGGACTCCTGCCCGGCGGTCACGGCGCGCCCCGGGGCCGGGGCGCGGTGCCGGCCCGACGAGCCGCGGTGCCGTCGGGGCGGGCCTCGGCGGCAGGACTCCGGACGTCGGCGGCCGCACGAAGGACGGCGGTGCCCGAGTGCCGGGCCGCGGGTCCCCCGTGCCGGGGAGCCGTCATGACGCGTCCAGCCATTCCCGCATCCGCTCCAGCAGCCGGCCGGTGTCGACCGGCTTGGTGATGTGGTCGTCGGCCCCGGCGGCCAGGCTGCGGTCCCGGTCGCCGGGCATGGCCTTGGCGGTGACGGCGACGACCGGCAGCCGCTCGTAGCGGGCGTCGGCGCGGATCTCCGCGATGGCGGCGTAGCCGTCCAGTTCGGGCATCATGACGTCCATCAGCACCAGGTCGGTCTCCGGGTGGGCGCGCAGCAGGTCGAGCCCGGCGCGGCCGTCGGCCGCGTGCATGATGGTCAGCCCGTGCCGTTCCAGGGCGGCGGTGAGCGCGAAGACGTTGCGGATGTCGTCGTCGACGATCAGCACGGTCCGTCCGGCGAGCGGTCCCGCCACGGCCGGGGGCGCGTCGCTCTCCCCGGTCTCCCCGGTCTCCTCGACCGCCGAGGGGCTCTCGACCGCCGGGGGGCTCTCGTCGCCCCCGTTCCCGGGTACCGGCGTGCCGCCCGTCGCCACCGCCGCCGCCTGCTCGCCCAGCGGCAGGTACAGCGTGAACCGGCTGCCCTGCCCCGCCGCGGAGCGGACGGTGATGGTGCCGCCGAGCAGCCGGGCGAGCTCCCGGCTGATCGACAGGCCGAGGCCGGTGCCGCCGTAGCGCCGCGCGGTGGAGCCGTCGGCCTGCTGGAAGGCTCCGAAGATGGTGTCCAGGTGGGCCGGGTCGATGCCGATCCCGCTGTCGTCGACGTGGAAGGCCACCGCGGCGGGCGCGCGCCCGAGTCCGGGCGGCAGCTCGGCCTCCTCGACGCGTTCGATCCGCAGCTCGACCCGGCCGGTGTCGGTGAACTTGACGGCGTTGGAGAGCAGGTTGTGCAGCACCTGGCGCAGCCGCGCCTGATCGGTGACGATCCGTTCCGGCACGGCCCGGTCGACGGCCACCTCGAAGGCGAGCCCCTTCTGGTCGGCCAGCGGCCGGAAGCCGGACTCCACGTACTCCAGCAGTTCGCGCACCGCGAAGGGCTCGATGGACAGGTCCATCTTCCCGGCCTCCACCTTGGAGAGGTCCAGGATGTCGTTGATGAGCTGGAGCAGGTCGGTGCCGGCCGAGTGGATGACGCCCGCGTACTCGACCTGTTTGGGGGTGAGGTTGCCGCCGCTGTTCTCGGCGAGCAGCTGGGCGAGGATGAGCAGGCTGTTCAGCGGGGTGCGCAGCTCGTGGCTCATGTTGGCCAGGAACTCCGACTTGTACATCGAGGTCCGGGTCAACTCCTGCGCCCTTTCCTCCAGTTCCTGGCGGGCCTGCTCGATCTCCAGGTTCTTCGCCTCGATGTCCCGGTTGCGCTGGGCGAGCAGCGCGGCCTTGTCCTCCAGTTCGGCGTTGGAGCGGCGCAGTTCCTCCTGCCCTTCCTGCAACTCCTGCGACTGGGACTGGAGTTCGGCGGTGAGCCGCTGGGACTCGCCGAGCAGCTCGTCGGTGCGCGCGTTGGCCAGCAGGTTGCCGAGGTTGACCCCGCAGGCCTCGGCGAACTGGGTCAGGAAGTCGCGGTGGACCTGGGTGAACGGGTGGACCGAGGCGAACTCCAGCACGCCGATCAGCCACTCCTCCAGGGCGATCGGCAGGACGACCAGCGAGCGGGCGTCGGCGCCGCCCGCGCCGGAGGAGACGGTGGCGTAGCCGGGCGGCAGGTCGTCCACGGCGACGGTCCGCCGGGTCCGGGCGGCCTGGCCGACCAGGGACTCCCCCAGCCGCAGCCGCCGCTGCTCCCCGGCCGGGCGGCCGTAGGCGCTGATCAGGGCCAGTTCGGTGCCGTCCGCGCCCTCCTCGGCGAGGAAGAACGCGCCGTACTGGGCGCCGACCAGCGGGGTCAGCTCGTCGGTGATCATCCCGGCGACGGCGCGGATGTCCCGCCGGGCCTGGATGGCGGCGGAGAAGCGGGCCAGGTTGCTCTTGAGCCAGTCCTGCTCCTGGTTGGCCAGGGTGGTCTCGCGCAGCGATCCGACCATCGCGTTGATGTTGTCCTTGAGGTCGGCGACCTCGCCGGAGGCGTCCACGCTGATCGAGCGGGTCAGGTCTCCGGCCGCGACGGCGCTGGTGACCTCGGCGATGGCGCGGACCTGCCGGGTGAGGTTGCCGGCCAGCTCGTTGACGTTCTCGGTGAGTCGCTTCCAGGTGCCGGAGACGCCCTCCACCCGGGCCTGCCCGCCGAGCCGGCCCTCGCTGCCGACCTCCCGGGCCACCCTGGTCACCTCGGCGGCGAACGAGGACAGCTGGTCGACCATCGTGTTGACGGTGGTCTTGAGCTCCAGGATCTCGCCGCGCGCGTCCACGTCGATCTTTCGGGTCAGGTCGCCGTCGGCGACGGCGGTGGTGACCTGGGCGATGTTGCGCACCTGGCTGGTCAGGTTGTGCGCCATGAAGTTGACGTTGTCGGTGAGGTCCTTCCAGGTCCCGGCGACGTTGGGCACCCGGGCCTGGCCGCCCAGGATGCCCTCGGTGCCGACCTCGCGGGCGACCCTGGTGACCTCGTCGGCGAAGGCGGACAGCGTGTCCACCATGGTGTTGATGGCGGCGGCGAGGGCCGCGACCTCGCCCTCGGCCTCGACGGTGATCTTCCGGGAGAGGTCGCCGCGCGCCACCGCGGTCGCCACCTCGGACATCGAGCGGACCTGTCCGGTCAGGTTGGAGGCCATCACGTTGACGTTGTCGGTGAGGTCCTTCCACGTCCCGGAGACCCCCCGCACGGTGGCCTGGCCGCCCAGGTTTCCGGCGGTGCCGACCTCCCGGGCGACCCTGGTGACCTCGTCCGCGAAGGAGGACAGCTGGTCGACCATCGTGTTGATGGTCTCCTTCAGCTCCAGGATCTCGCCGCGCGCGTCGACCCGGATCTTCTGGGTCAGATCGCCCTCCGCGACGGCGGTGGTCACCTCGGCGATCGAACGGACCTGGGCGGTGAGGTTGTCGGCCATGACGTTGACGGACTCGGTGAGCGCCCGCCAGGTGCCGGAGACGTCCCGGACGTCGGCCTGACCGCCGAGCCGGCCCTCGGTGCCGACCTCCCGGGCGACCCTGGTCACCTCGTCCGCGAACGAGGACAGGGTGTCCACCATGGTGTTGACGGTGCTCTTGAGCTCCAGGATCTCGCCGCGCGCGTCCACCTCGATCTTCTGGGTGAGGTCACCGCGCGCCACCGCCGTGGTGACCTGGGCGATGTTGCGCACCTGCCAGGTCAGGTTGCCGGCCATCGCGTTCACCGAGTCGGTCAGCTCCAGCCAGGTCCCGGTCGCGTCCGGTACCTGCGCCTGGCCGCCGAGCCGCCCGTCGCTGCCGACCTCCCGGGCCACCCTGGTCACCTCGGAGGTCACCCGGGCCAGCTGGTCGGCCATGCCGTTGAAGACCTCGGCGATCTCCCCCAGTACCCCCGGCCGGTCCGGGGCGAGCCGGGTCCGGAAGTCCCCGTCGCGCACGGCCGTCAGCCCGGCGAGCAGCTGCCGCAGTGCCTGCTCGGCCGGGTCGGCCGCGGGGGCTGCGGCTGCCGGGTGCTCGTCCATCCGCCCACCGTCCGGATCGCTCGCACGGCCGGGGTGCGCCGTCCGGGCACCTCGGACCCGAGGGCGACGGGCTGCCGCCCTGCTCCCACTGTGCCACCGCGGGCCGGGGGCGACACTCGGGGCGGACGGGCCCGGGGCAGGGGCGGACACTCGGGGCGGACGGGCCCGGGCGGGGGCGGCGGGCCCCAGCGGCCCCGGCGGCCTCAGCCCGGTACGGTCTCGCGGATCGGAAAGGCGTCGGTGGCGCCGGTGAGTTCGAGCATCCGCAGGATCAGCGGCCGGGGCCGGGCCAGCTCGATCCGGCTGCCGTCCACCGCCGCCCGGGCCTTGGCCCGCAGCAGGGCGTTGAGCCCGGTGGAGTCGCAGAACTCCAGCCCGGCGCAGTCCACCAGGACCACGCCGGCCGGCTCGGCGAAGGCCCGGTCGAGCGCGGCCCGCAGGTCCCCGCTGGAGTCGAGGTCGAGCTCGCCGACCAGCACCAGGACGGTGCCCAGGGCCCACGGCCGGACCTCGATGCTGAGCCCCTCGGCCCGGTCGACGGCCGGGTCCCCGGACTTCGGCGGGCGCTGCGTCATGACTCCGCGCTCCTCTCGCTCGGTGAGGACCGGGCTCGGTCGACGCCGGCGCTCACACCCCTGCGGCTGTCCGCTGCGGAACGCCGGAAACCCCCGGGCGGGGACGGGCCGCGATCAGTCGGGCCGCTGCGGCTCCCCGGCCGCCCCGCCCGCCCCGGCCGTCGTCAGGGCCGGCGGGCGCGGCACCTCCAGCCAGACCAGTTTCCCGCCGTCGTCGGGCCGGGATCCCCAGGCGTCGGCGAGCCGGTCCACCACCCGCAGCCCGTGCCCGCCCGGCCGGCCGGCGCCGGCGAAGGGGCGCAGCCTCGGCGGGACGGGGCTGGCGTCCGCGACCTCCACCCGCAGCCGGGCGCCGTCCCAGTGGAGCCGCAGTTCGCGCGGGCCGCCGGAGGCGTGCAGGCAGGCGTTGGTGACCAGCTCGGAGACCATCAGCAGGACATCCTCGGCCGCGGCCCTCCGGTCCTCGTCGGGGGCCGGCAGCCAGTGCCAGGACACCAGCGCCCGCCGGCTGAACTCCCGGCTGCGCTGCACCGCGCCTGCGCTGCCCTCCAGCACCAGCCGCCTGGTCTGGTCCCGACTCGGCGGCCCACCGTTCCCGGGGCGGTCCACGGTCTGCCTCCTCACCTCGGCTCGGGCGGTGCGGCGGGCCCGGCGGGGCCCTCGCCGGGCGCCTCCAGCGCCGTGCGGAGGTCGGGGTGGACCTGCAGCACGCCGTCGGCCCCGGTGATCGCGAGCAGCCGCACCACCAGCGGGCCCGCGCCTGCCAGCTCCAGCCGCACCCCGTCCCCCTGGGCGTCCAGCCGGGCGCGCAGCAGGACGTTCAACCCGGTCGAGTCGCAGAACCGCAGGCCGGCGAGGTCGACGACGATCCGCTCGATGCCGGCCGCCGACGGCGGCCGGGCGAGGGCGGTCCGCAGGTCGTCCGCGGTGTCGTGGTCCAGTTCCCCGGTGACGGTGACGATCCGTACCGGCCCCCGGTCCCCGACCTCGACCCACAGGTCGCCGGACTCGTGCTCCCCGGTGGGCTCGCAGGGTTGCTCGGATGGCCGTGGCATGGCTCGCTCCCGGTCCGGTGGGGACGGCGGGGCGCCGTCCCGACCATCATCGCGCGCGCCGTGCCGGGCCGCGCGGACGGCCGTACCCGCGAGTATCCCGGGTGCGGGCGGGAGCACCGTCCGTCGGTCGTCCATGCCCCGCGTCTGCCCGAACCCGGCCGGGACACACGTACCGCCGCCGACCCGGGAGCACGTCCGGGTCGCCCGCGCGGGTCGGCGTGCGAGGACGTTTCGCACGCAGACGTTTCGTGCGAGGACGTTAGAGCCCGCCGTGGCGGGGAAGTCGCCTTGGTGGCGGGGCCGCGGGACGCTCGCCGGTTCGTGCCGCCCCGGGGCCCGGCAGGGGCACGAACGCAGGAGAACAAGGACGGACCCGTGAGATTCCTCGACCGCAGTACCGCCGGACACCAGCTGGCCCGCAGGCTCGCCCCGCTGCTGAGCGGGCGGGCCGGTAGCGGGGTGGTGGTTCTCGGGCTCGCCCCCGGCGGGCTGCCTGTGGCGGCGGAGGTCGCCGAGGCCCTGGACGCCCCGCTCGACGCCACGGTGGTCCGGTCACTGGCCGTCCGCGGCCACGACCGCCCGATCGGCGCGATCGCCGACGGCGACGCGCCGCTGGTCGACCGGCACACCCTGAGGAACCTCGGCGTCACCGCGGCCGAGCTGGGCGCGAGCGTCAAGCGGGAGCGGGTGGAGGTCCACCGCCGCGAGGCGCTCTACCGCCCGGGCCGGGACCGGCTGCCGTTGGACGGGCGCACCGTCGTCCTGGTCTCCGACGGCCTGACCGACGGGCTCACCGCCCGGGCGGCCGTCCACGCCCTCGCCGCCGACCACCCGGCGCGGCTGATCCTCGCGGCGCCGGTCTGCGACGCCCGGATCGCGGCCGACCTGGGCCGGGACGTGGACGCGGTGGTCTGCCTCCATCTGCCCCGCTACGCGCACGCCGCCGGGCCCTGGTACGGCGAGTTCCACGAGGTCACCGACCGCGAGGCGGCCGTCCTGCTGCAGCGGCGCACCCCGGCGGGCCGCGCCGGGGCCGGCCGGGGCTGAGCCGTCTCCGGCCCCCGCCAAAACCCTTTGCCGGGCAGAGGGTGTACGGACCATCCTCCTGCCATGAACCATCCCCAGCACGTCATCGCCCTGGACGGGGCCGTCCTCCGCCGCTTCGACGGCGAGTCGGACCTGCCCGAGTTCTTCGCGGTCATCGAGGAGTCGTTGGAGCACTTGCGGCCCTGGATGCCCTGGGTGGCCGAGCACAGCCGGGCCAAGACCGCCGAGTTCCTCACCGGCCGGGCGGAACTCTGGGCGAGCGGGCAGGACTTCACGTACGCGATCGTGCTCGACGGCGCGATCGTCGGCGCCTGCGGGCTGTTCCGGCGCGAGGACACCCCGGCCGGGGTCCGCGAGATCGGCTACTGGCTGCACCCCGCCGCCACCGGGCGCGGGCTGGCCACCCGGAGCGTGCGGGCCCTGGCCGGTGAGGCCTTCCGTCTCCCCGGGGTGGAGTACGTCGAGATCGTCCACGACCCGGCCAACCGGGCCAGCGGCGCCGTCCCGGCCCGCCTCGGCTTCACCGAGTACCTGCGCCGCCCGGCGGAGGCGCTCGCCCCGGCCGAGACCGGGGAGGAACTGGTCTGGCGGCTGCCCCGGGAGCAGGCCCCGGCCCGGTGAGCCCGGCGGTCCGCAGCCAGGGGGGAGAGCATGCGGACCGCCGGGTGCGTCTGCCGGGTCGCAACGATCCGGCCGACGCGTCGGGAGCGGACGCGGTCGGAGCCTTCCGGCTCCGCGCGCAGTGCCCCATCTCGAACTCCGCGGTCCCGCCGTGGACCTCACCCACGGCGTCGCGCGTTCGCTCCCGTGCCCAGGAGACCCTCCCCGTCCACGCCGATAACACTTTCTTCCGATCGCTTCCCCAGAAAATTCAGTTGACGGTTCATCACCTCGACCGAGGCGCGCCATGGCCGGCACCTCACCGGCGCCTCACCGGTGCCCGCCGGTGCCCGCCGGGCAGGAACCGCACGGCAACCGCCGAACGGCGGACCCGCAGGCTCACTCCCGGACCTGCGGGTCCGCCGACACCCCCTCGGGAAGCTTGTACCGAACGGTCCGTTTCCTCATACTTCCGGTCAGCGCCGATCAGGAGCTGATCATCCGCCGTGCTTCCGGAGAGCAACGACCGGGGTCCGCCCATCCCCTGACCGCGCTTCACGGCCCCAACCCTCAGGGCCGTCACCCCCTCAGGAGGAGATCGGTGAGGACCACGCGCACCACGCCCCGCACCGGCAGCACACGCCGCGTCCGCCTGCTCGCCGCGGCCCTCGGCCTGCTGACCGCGACCGCGACCGCGGTCGCCGCGCCGGGCGCCGCCGCCGCTCCCACCCGCACCGCCGAACCGGAACAGCTCTCGGCGATCAGCGACGCCATTCTGAACGCCGAGGTCGACGGCACGGCCTGGTACGTCGACGAAGCCGCCGGACGCGTCGTGGTGACCGCCGACAGCACCGTCTCCCCGTCCTCGCTCGCCCGGCTGATGAAGGCCGCCGGCCCCTCCGCGCCCAACCTCGACGTCCACCGCGTCCCCGGCGTGTTCACCCCGCTGCTCGCCGCCGGCGACGCCATCTACGGCGGCGAGTACCGCTGCTCGCTCGGCTTCAACGTGGTGAGCGGCAGCACCTACTACTTCCTCACCGCCGGGCACTGCGGCAACGTCGCCCCCGACTGGTACACCGACGTCGCCCACAGCACCCTGATCGGCCCGACCATCGGCTCGACCTTCCCCGACCACGACTACGCGCTGGTCCGCTACGACAACAGCGCCCTCAGCCACCCGGGCGGCTTCACCTCCGCCCCGAACGCCGTCGTCGGCGAGGCGGTGAAGCGCACCGGCTCGACCACCGGCACCCACGGCGGCACCGTCACCGGCCTCAACGCCACCGTGCGCTACACCGACGGCAGCACCGTCCGCGGCCTGATCCAGACCAACGTCTGCGCCGAGGCCGGCGACTCGGGCGGCCCGCTGTACGACGGCACCAAGGCGCTCGGCCTCACCTCGGGCGGCAGCGGCGACTGCACCTCCGGCGGGACGACCTTCTACCAGCCGGTCAACGCGGCGCTCTCCGCGTACAACGTCAGCGTGTACTGACCCGAGCCCTTCCGTCCCGGCCGTGGGCCCGCCGCATCGGTGCGGCGGGCC